>NZ_JBFRSN010001083.1:0-3318 GCF_041473595.1 Vibrio sp. 10N.222.46.A1 | reverse complement strand
ACCGGTTATCGCACCGCCCGAAAATTTGGGGGTTCGTTTTGCACCGTGACGCAAGGGATTGAGGATTTTTACAGCACACCTGAAGCGCTCGCTGCGTTCAATAACTCCGACATTCACATCACTCTGCGTCAAGGCAGTGGATTGGCGAAATTCATCAAAGACAATCCTTCACACTTTTCACCCTATGAGCAATTTGTCATCAAGAGTTTTGAAAAGTCCTCCATCGCCGGTTACAGCTCTGTCATGCTAAAAACCGGTGATGTAACGACCTTTCATCGCTTGTTTGCCGATCCTTTTACTCGTGCGTGCCTTTCGACAGAGCCGCATGAGTTTGAGTACTGTGAAACCTTGATGAACCAAGGCGTCCCACTCATGGATGCGGTCAATCAAACCGCAGAGCATTTTTACGGACCAGAAATTGAGATCTTCAACACCCTCATCTATGGTAAGGAGGCCAAATGAAATCCATCCGTCACACACGTCTTGTCGGTGCCCTGTTTGCCATAGTGTTGATGATGTTCACGCTGATGGCCGTCAAGCTCAACACCGCCCCTCAAATCGTGGTCTTCGATATCGAACAAACGTTAGCGCAATATCAAGACCAACTCATTGAAGCCAACCTCAGCGATCAGGAGCACAGCGCGCAATTGGCGACCTTTGATACGGAACTCAGGCGGCTCTTGAAAGAATACGCGCAAGCGCACCATCTCGTGATTATCGTGCCAGGCGCGCTCATCAGCGGCGCACCGGATAGAACCACCGAGATCCAACATTACGTTATTGAGGCGCTTAAAAAGGAGTCATGATCTTATGATTGTTCACGGGCATTCATTCATCAAACCAACAGCACTCTCAAAGGTGCTCGGTCTCACTTTACTTGCCATCGCCCCCACCGCTCTTAGTCAACAATTTGGGCGTCAAGGCGAACTTTTCCCTATTGCAGAGGTAGACATGTTGCAATGGATTAACAGCAGATTGACACACTTAGAAGCCACGGGAGAAACCGCAAAGATGCAACAGCAGTTTGTGGAGAACGTAGAAAATAACGTGCGAAGACCCCCTCCCGTTAAAGGGTTGACCGCCACCACCGCGCCCAACACCTTTTACATCGACCCATCATTAAAGCTGGCCACCGATATCAAAGATGCACAAGGTAACCTCCTTTATGCTAAAGGCCTCGTCATCAACCCTTTTGATACCGACACTTGGCCAGTCGACATTCCCAAACAATCATTAGATTACTCGTATGTGATTGTCTTTCTTGATGGTGACGACCCAAGCCAGCGCGCTTGGGCTAAACAATACCGCGCAGATAAGCCGATAAAATGGACCCTCACCAACGGCAGTCCAGAAAACGTCGCCACGGAGTTTGACGCCCGAATTTATTTTGACCAACAAGGTCACTACAGCCGTCAATTTCAACTCTCACACATTCCCGCTCTGATTGAACAAGACGGAGCGCGGTGGAAGATCACAGAGATCGATGTGACGCCGTTCACCACCATAAACAAGAGTGCGACGAACACAAAATAAGGAGAAAGACCTTGAGATCCCATGGGTTATTACTGCTTGGTTTGTTCCTATTTCCTTGGCAAACCCAAGCTCAATCCGCCGCTTGTACGGGGCATTTCTTAAATCCATTGTCTGATATTTGTTGGGACTGCCTATTTCCTATGACACTGGGCAGTGTGCCTCTCATTAGCTCGACATACCCTGACACCGCCAACCCAAGCATGCCGATCTCCTATTGTCCTAAACCCCCGCCCATTTTTATGCAAATTGGCTTAAACATTGGGTATTGGGAGCCGTATTCCTTGGTGGACGTGACGCGAGTCCCTTATTGCATGGTCAACATGGGGATGCAGTTGAGTAATGACAATAGCCAACAAATAGGAGGCTCGCAGCACGACTCAAGCAGCAAAACCAGCGGCAATGCTTTTTATCACGTGCATTGGTACAAATATCCGGTGATTTACTGGCTACAACTGATGCAGTCGGCCGCCTGCATGGCCACGGATAATTTCGATGTGGCCTACCTCACCGAGCTTGACCCGTTTTGGGATGATGATGAGATGTCGTTCATTCTTAACCCCGAAGCCATTTTGTTTGGCCACCCCATCACGCAGCTCTCTTGCATCACCGAAGCCATGGCGACCACCACCGGGCGCGTTTTGCCTTTTGATGCGCTTTTTTGGTGTTTAGGCTCACAAGGCAGCGTCTACCCATTAACCGGTAATAGCGCTTACTCTCATACCGGCCCTCAAGTTGGCACACTGATGTTAGAGCGTTTTAATTTTAAAATGCACAGGCAAGGCATTGTGTGGGAAACCCGGGGCGAAGATGGCGCAATCTGTTACCAATGGCCAGAGCCTATCTTGCCGAAAAGTCGCTATCGCTATCAATTGTCGGCACCGATTGGTGATGCCGCTCATTGTTATCCCTATGGCACCACCTCGTCACTTTGGGAGCAAGGTAAAGACAACCCAACCACCGGCGGTAACTTTGGTTTTGTGAACTGGCGAAAACGTAATTGCGTATTTTTATAAGGAAATGAGACGATGTCATTTAGCCCAAGAGCCTCATGGCTGTTACTTATTCTGCTGGTTAGCCCTCTCTCACTAGCCGAGAAGGGTTACTCTCAAGAAGAGCTCAAAGCGCTTGCCAAGCAAGAGCAGACCATTGCAGCGCCAACCAATCACAGTGAACTGACCACCTTTCTTGAACGAGGTCAGCAACATAAGCAAGAAGCGTTGTCGATGAATCAACACCTCGATAACGTGTTGCAAGACTCGCCACTGGCGAGTGTTCTTGGGGTGCCTCAGGAAAATCCAAACAAAAAGGCGCAAGGTGTGATGGTGTTTGTGTCGCTTTCCATGCCAGATAACGCGCTTAGACAGCTACTCAAACAAAGTCAGCAATATCAGGTTCCTCTCGTGATACGTGGGGTACTGCCAGAAGGCATGGTACCGACAGCCTCTCGAATACTGAGTTTGTTAGAAGCGGACGACGAAGAAATGGCCATTGATAGCGGTTTTGCCATCAGTCCACAGTGGTTTCGTCAATTTAACATCACCCACGTCCCCGTGTTTGTGGCCATTGGAGAAGCGTGCAATGAAGCGTCTTGCCCGCAAAGTGATTACGACATGGTTCACGGCAACCTCTCCCTTCCTAACGCATTAACGATTTTAAGCCAAGGCGATGTAGGACACATCGCCAAACAAGTGCTCAATAGGAGTTCCCCTTGAATTCGCCCTTTTCACTACTTTTTGTTTTTCTCTCTTTCAGCGCTGCTCTCTTACTCTCCCTTCATACCCTTGC
>NZ_JBFRSN010001082.1:0-398 GCF_041473595.1 Vibrio sp. 10N.222.46.A1 | reverse complement strand
GAACAGCAGGAACCGTAAAGTTGTAGAACGGGTGGTTGAATTGAGAAAGCTCAAGATCAGCACCAGTAGCAAAACCAAGGTTATGGAAGTGCTCGATACCCGCACGATCCATTACGTCTTTTGCTAGTTCAGAAGCAACAACGATACGTTGAGCTGGCTGTTCGCCATTCGCTTCAACTTGGATAAGTACGTATTCAAGATCATCACGTAGACATACTGCGCGGTTAGCCGGCAGAGTCCACGGTGTTGTCGTCCAGATAACAATAGAGATTTCGCCCTGACCCGCGTGACCTTCCGCTAGAGTAAATTTCTCTAGTAGAGCCGCTTCGTCAGCTGCAGAAAATTTCACATCGATAGATGGAGACACTTTATCTTTGTATTCAACTTCAGCTTCAGCC
>NZ_JBFRSN010001081.1:0-900 GCF_041473595.1 Vibrio sp. 10N.222.46.A1 | reverse complement strand
TCAACTTCAGCTTCAGCCAGAGCAGAACCACAGTCAGTACACCAGTGAACAGGTTTGAAACCTTTTAGTAGGTGACCTTTGTCTGCGATTTTACCTAGAGAACGAATGATGTTCGCTTCAGTGCCAAAATCCATAGTGCGGTATGGTTTATCCCACTCGCCCATGATACCAAGACGTTTGAAGCTCTCTTTCTGACCTTCAACTTGGCCCGCAGCGTACTTACGACACTCTTCGCGGAATTCAGCCGCTGAAATCTTCTGACCAGGCTTACCTTTCTTCTTCTCAACCATCAACTCGATTGGAAGACCGTGACAGTCCCAACCAGGGATGTACGGTGCATCAAAACCAGAAAGGGTCTTAGATTTGATAATAATGTCTTTAAGAATCTTGTTCAGCGCGTGGCCAATGTGAATGTCGCCGTTCGCGTATGGAGGGCCATCATGCAGTACGAAAGATTTTTTACCTTTCTTTGCCTTACGGATCTCACCGTAAAGGTCTTCTTTGTACCAACGCTTCAGCATTTCTGGTTCACGATTTGCCAGATTGCCACGCATTGGGAACCCTGTTTCTGGTAAGTTCAGGGTATCTTTATAATCACTCATCGATTCTTAATTCCGTTATATTGGGCGAAGTTAGACATTATGTTAATCGGTGGAATTATCCGACTAATTCTTTAGCTGAAGCAGCCACACCCTTGCGGCTTCAGCATCCAATTCTATTTGATTCTTTAATGCGTCAAACGACTCAAACTTTATCTCGTCGCGCAGTTTGTGCAAAAGTCGCACTTCTAACTGTTTACCATATAAATTGGCTTTAAAGTCAAAAAAATGTACTTCTAATTGCTGCCTTACACCATTAACTGTTGGCCGTTGTCCAATATTAGCAACACCACCGACAGGA
>NZ_JBFRSN010001080.1:0-997 GCF_041473595.1 Vibrio sp. 10N.222.46.A1 | reverse complement strand
GTAACAAATTGCTAAATACACAAATACGTACTCTTTACTGGAAATTCGTGACAAGGGTTGGAATACTGGTAAATAGTGCAACGAATTGACGTAACGCAAACATTGATCTCACTATTACGTATAAATTAGATGAGATTGTAAACAAATGTGTCTGGATTTATGAAATTAGATGATTTAAACCTCTTTCGACTTGTCGTTGAAAATGGGAGCTACACCGCAACATCACGCAAGACTATGATTCCGGTTGCGACCATTACACGACGCATCCAAGCCTTAGAAGATTCACTAAACCTAAGACTTCTCAATAGACACGCGCGTAAACTCTCTTTAACAGAGGCAGGCGAACGTTTCTTCAACGAATGCTCTCCGTTACTGCAACGTCTATCTTCTACTGCAGAAGAACTGACTGACGTTTGTAAAGGAGCTTCCGGTAAGATTCGCATTACGGCACCCTCAAACCTGACCAAGCGCATGATGATGCCGATGTTCAGTGAATTCATGACTCAATATCCTGATATTAATATTGAGCTGATGATGAACAACCAAGCCGATCAGCTTGATCCAACCGAGTGGGACGTGATTTTCAGAGTAGGTCCACAACGTGATTCAAGCCTAATCGCTCGAAAAATCAGTGAAGTAAAAGATATTCTTATCGCAAGTCCTGACTACCTAGCGAAGAACCCGGCACCAAGTCATGCAGAAGAGCTCGCGAATCATTCGCTACTTAAAGGCTATCCGCTGATTAAGTGGCAGCTGAGTAATTCAAATGAAGAGACTGTGGTGAATAGCGAGAAAGGCCGTTTCAACGCGAATGCGCTCAATGTCGTGAGACAAGCATGTTCAGAAGGCCTTGGTATCACCCTAATGCCCGACGTTATGATCCGCGAATACATTGAAGATGGCAGCTTAGTGCAAGTCTTAGAGGACTGGAGCGCTAACCCTCGTGATATTTACATGCTTTACAACCACAAAGACCACCTGCCAGAGAAGGTTAGAT
>NZ_JBFRSN010001079.1:0-262 GCF_041473595.1 Vibrio sp. 10N.222.46.A1 | reverse complement strand
CTCATGAATACACGGCAGGTTTTGATGCCACTCAACCTGAGTACAGTACATGGATTCAAAGGGACCGTGACCAAAAGGCGAAAGAGTTGTTGAGAGAAGCCGGGTACGATGCTTCTAACCCGCTAGATTTTAAATTGCTTTACAACACCAGTGAATCGAATAAGTCGATTGCGGTGGCGATTGCATCCATGCTGAAAAGCAATCTAGGCGCGCAAGTTGAGTTGGAAAACCAAGAGTGGAAGTCTTACTTAGTATCACTGGG
>NZ_JBFRSN010001078.1:0-3711 GCF_041473595.1 Vibrio sp. 10N.222.46.A1 | reverse complement strand
CTATATTGCGGCGTTAGCAGTTGGTAGTTGTTACTGGCTGGCATTCCGTAGCACGCGTTTCCCACAGTTGGCATTAATGCTATTGATGTGTGGCTTTTTTGCAAAAATTGCAGTGACCGTTATCGGTGTTTCTTGGGGTATCTCAAACGATATCATTCAATCGCCGTTCATTTTCTCATTGTCATACCTATTCTTCTTGGTCGTAGTGACTTACGTTTGGTTTGCATACCGCGATAGGTTGACGCTTAAAAAGCGCGCTAAGCAGGTAGAAGAGTCTCGCAAACAAGCCGCTGTATAATTCAGAATTCTAAAAAGGAGCCTTCTTCGGAAGGCTCTTTTTGATCTGGCCTCTCTTAACTCTATTATTTGGTTATGATTGCAGATAAAAGAAACCCCAGTATGGTGACATACTGGGGTTTCTTGTTATTTATCTATTATCTAGCCGCTATCATTTAGCAAAGACCGTTCTTAACGCGTGTTACTTCTTCATCAACTTCGCTAGATCGGCGAAAGGGTTGTGCGTCGCTGATTGGTGGTCGTCTAAACGAGCCTTGGCATCAACGCCATAGCGGTCATGGTCTGTGTATTTTGAGTGTTCATGATCGTGACAGTAAAGGCACAATAGTTCCCAGTTACTTCCGTCTTCAGGGTTGTTTGTATGGTCGTGATCGACGTGGTGAACGGTCAGCTCTCTTAAGTTCGAGTAAACAAATTCACGCGCGCACTTACCACAAACCCATGGGTACAGTTTCAGTGCTTTTTCACGGTAGCCTTTCTCTTGGCGAGCGTACGCTGCACTCGAGCCAGTGTAATCAGAAGACATTGCCAAATCCTTATCAATTGTAATCTCCCGATTTTATCACAGCTTTCTTTAACCTGTAGGCATGTCGTGACTAAATCATGTTTCGTACTAACCGTTATGTGGCTTAGGTTTGATTGGACACTTATCTTTTACGTGTGCTATCTCATAAAGCAGGTTATTTCTTTCTGGAATAAGCCATGCTTAACAGTTTGAAAAGAAATTGTATTTAGGGGTTTTAACCAAGGGAGCGTGACCTAATATCAGTTAAAGCTACCCTATATTAATGAGGAAATATCATGTCAGAACAATACACACCGCCAAAAGTTTGGGTTAACGATACTGATGGTGGTAACAAGTGGGCAAATATCAATAGTCCTGAATCTGGCGCTCGCTTTGATAAAGAGCTTCCTGTTGGTGACCATGCTTTTCAATTGTATTCTCTTGGTACACCTAACGGTCAAAAAGTCACTATCTTGCTGGAAGAGTTGTTAGCGGCAGGTGTTAAAGAAGCTGAATATGATGCGTATTTGATTAACATTGGTGAAGCTGAACAGTTCTCTTCTGGTTTTGTTGGAGTGAATCCAAACTCCAAAATACCGGCACTCGTTGATAAGTCTGGTGCTGAAGATGTGAATGTTTTCGAATCGGCATCTATCCTGATGCACTTAGCTGAAAAGTTTGGTCACTTCTTGCCAAAAGAAGGGGCAGCGAGAACACAAACCATTAATTGGTTATTCTGGGCGCAAGGTTCAGCACCATTCCTAGGTGGTGGCTTTGGTCACTTCTACGCTTACGCTGATGAAAAGCAAGAGTACCCAATTAACCGCTTTGCGATGGAAGCTAAGCGTCAGTTAGACGTGTTAGACAAACAACTCGCCAATAGCGATTTTGTAGCGGGAGAAGAGCTAAGCATCGCTGATATCGCAATTTGGCCTTGGTATGGCAACCTTGTACTAGGAAAAATCTACGATGCCGCTGAGTTCCTACAAGTTGAGTCTTACACCAACGTTGTGCGCTGGGCGAAGCAACTAGAAGCGCGCGAAGGTTTCCAACGAGGTCGAGTAGTGAACCGTTCATTCGGTGAAGAGTGGGAGCAAGTCCCCGAGCGCCATTCTGCAGAAGACATTGACCGAGTTTTAAAGCTTAAGCCTTAGTCGCTTCAAAATTAACTCGCTGTACATAACTAGAGTTTGTTTTTGATTACTTCGAATAACAGACTCTAGTTTTCTCATTTCAAATTGATCCTTCCGAAAGCAAGCTCACCTATTTAGATTTAGCTATTAAAGGCGGTTTAGGTATAAACTTGCGACATCATAATTCTAAAGGATGGTGCCATGTACCACGGTCATATCTATTTCCCTCTGCGCTTTGCAGAGCAAGCAGAAACACTGCGTCAGAAAATCCTCTCAGAGCGTAAAGATGTGTTAGAGACTTTCCCATTAATACAGCGTTTGGTTGGTCCGCATAAGATGCCGATGTTTGAGATTCACTTTGCGAACAAAGAGTCGGGCATTGTTGAATGGCTTGAAAAAGAACGCGGTGACATGTCGGTGCTTATTCACCCGGTAACAGGCGGTGAAGAAACGCTAGACCACACAGTACGTGCGACTTGGCTTGGCCGTGAGCTCGGTGTGTTTGAATATACATTAAGTAGCTAATTTAATTTGCGCCCGACGGTTTGTAGCTAACCAATGTTCTGAATAAACATAGCTGCTGTCGGGTGTATCAAAGCTCACTAATTTTCGAACGATTTCCTTATTAAATACCTAGCTTCTCCAGCTATTTCCGAGTAACAGCGATACCGCTACCGACACGCCTAATGCGATTAGGATATTAGGTAAGTAAAGACCCCAAATCGCGACACAAACCGCCACGGTTACCACAGCCCATAACAGTGTTTCTAAAATCCAAGTACCCATAAAATAACTCCTAACTAGATTGTGCGACTAGCATAACCAAGCAAGGGTAAACTTTTGGTCACCATAAAATAACCATTTGGGCAAATTGCTACAGTATGACTTTAACGATGAACTCATTGTTGTTGGTTTTATGAGTAAACTGCCAACCTTGGTTCTGACAAACGCGATCAATGAGCTCTAGTCCGATACCAAAAGAGGTTTGTTGTTCAGAGTCGTTTGCTAGGTTTTCATCTTCCAAACGGTTGGTTACCTCAAACTGATGTTCTGTCAGTGTGATGCTGATATCTCCGCTACCACCATGTTGAAATGCATTTCGGATTAAGTTGGTGAGTACAACCTCAGTTAACTCGCGCGGCAGAGTATGTTCTTCTTGCTCAACCTTGGTTTGAATGTCCACTTCTTTGTTTTTTAAAAGATAACGTTGGCTTTCGATAATGTTATTGAGCAGGGGAGTCAGCTTGATTTGCTCATAGTTGGTTTCCATCTCGTTATTACGGCTCATCCATAGCAGAGTTGTCACTAAGGCTTTCATGTTGGTGGCTGAGCGTTGGATTCGTGCGACGGCTCGTTGGCCGCTGTTGGGAATACTTTCAGACAACCGCACCAGCATATCGCCACTGGCTGAAATAGTGGCAATCGGTGTTCTTAATTCGTGGCTAGCTGCTCTTAAGAAAAAGCTCTCACGCTCATTGGCCTGACGCTCACCTTGTACGCTCTTAACAAGCTGTGAAGCCAACTGGTCGATTTCTTTGTATCGAAACTGAGTCAGCCCTTCAGTGTTGCCCACATCCAGAGATTCAGACCATTTTGATAGCGTAATAATCGGTTTGGTGACTCGATGTATCAGAAGGCGAATGATCAAAAATACCAAGAGTAAAAGGGCACCTATAGCGATAAAGGCGTTGTTAATTTGGTTCACTGAATCGGGTGGGTTCAGCTCGAATAGAGTCAAGTAAATCGCTTCATCATATTCCGAAATGATGTATAGCG
>NZ_JBFRSN010001077.1:0-1475 GCF_041473595.1 Vibrio sp. 10N.222.46.A1 | reverse complement strand
GCGTATGGAGCACTGCGTTCTGCCAGTGCTTTGGTAATGGTATTGATACGAGCCTGAACTTGTGGCTTGTTCACATGAGTCGCGTTCTTACGGGCAACAATTGGTTGGCTGTAAGTCTCACACGCCAAAATGGCATTTTGATCGCCGTCTAACGCCGCACCCAACAAGCTCACCTCGGTGACTTTCTGTTTTGCGAAGGCAAACCAACTCTTCACTTCTTCGCTAAGCGTTTCTTCTAACTCCAAATCAACAGGACTATGCAGCAATGAACATGAACTTGCGATCCAAAGCTTATCTCCTAGTTTGTCTTTCACAGGTTGCAGTAACTCAAGCTGCGCGGCTAAGTCAGCTCGCCACACATTGCGTCCATTGATTGCACCCGCAGAAAGTACCCAATCTTCCGGTAACTTATTAACCACTTCATCGAGTTGCTGCGGTGCTGCTACTAAGTCGATATGTAAGCCGTTTATAGGCAGATCTACGATTTTATCTAATGTATCTGTGACCGAATCAAAGTAAGTGGTAAGTAGTAGTTTTACATCGCCTTGAATCACTTGGTAAGCCAGCTTGAATGAATCTACCCACTGATTATCAAGCTCCAAAGCCAGGATTGGCTCATCAATTTGGACCCACTCTACGCCAAGCTTTGAGAGCTTTGCCAAAATGGCTTGATACGCGGTAAGAAGGCGAGGAAGTAGAGATAAGCGGTCAAACCCTTCTTCCACTTCTTTGCCTAGGTATAAGTAAGAGAGTGGCCCAAGGAGTACAGGCTTAACTTTGTGTCCTGCTTTAATCGCTTCATTCACTTCATCAAACAGTTGACTTCAAAAGAGTCATCTTTGCTGAACTCAGGAACAATGTAGTGGTAGTTAGTGTTGAACCACTTGGTCATGTCAGAAGCAGCTGAACTGTCTTTAGTGACATCATTCGACGTATGCGAACCACCGCAGCAAGTAGATTGAACTTGAGACTGACCGCGACCTACACGGAACAAGGTATCTAAATCTGGGAAGGATTTTTCATCTTCTGATCCACCAGCATGGCGCTTGGGAACGTGACCTAGAAGTAGAGTCGTAGTTAGTACATGGTCATACCATGCGAAGTCACCCGCAGTTGCAAAGCTTAGATTCGCGTCAGCTTGTACATTCCAGTTACGATTTCTTAATTCACTGCCGATCTGCTTAAGCTCAGATTGATCGATCTCACCGCGCCAGTACTTCTCGAGAGTGAATTTGAGTTCGCGTTTTTCACCGATACGTGGGTAGCCAAGAATATGCGTTGTTGTCGTCATGTGTGTGTTCCTTATTCGATAATTTTAATTTCCGGTCAGACTGCCTGTAATGATTGCATTTTTAACAAAGGCGTCTGGATGGCTAAACTATCTCCCTAATCTGAACGATGAACAAGGTCCAAATATTCATCTTGTTTATTAATAATTTTCATCTTTAATAATCTAACCGCTAATTTATTAAATC
>NZ_JBFRSN010001076.1:0-5834 GCF_041473595.1 Vibrio sp. 10N.222.46.A1 | reverse complement strand
TCTCTCCGACCGCACCATCATTGAATAGAACCCAGCTTTTTAGCTGGGTTTTGTTTTATCTGGAATATGTAAATCTGCAAGCCAAGTCACCAAGTATTCTCTCCTATAACCTCACTTTTACTACGATTTTATTAGACAATGTCTGCTCCATTTCCTAACTGAGTATGACTGCCTATGAAAACCCTCCCTTTAACGATCGGTTGCTACACAGATTCTCCAAGTAATAGCCAAGGTGTATATCAAACTCAGTTAGATCTAGAAACGGGAACGCTGTTGCCTTTAGAGCTTATAGCGGCCTGTACAAATCCTTCGTTTGTCACCACGACAAAGCTAGGGATCTATACAGCTTCTGAAGTTGACCAAAAGATGCAACCGCAACTGATTCATATACCGAATTCTGATTCAACAATAGCGTCAAATACTAGACTAATTTCAGGAGATCACCCTTGTCATATCACGGTAGATCCCCACAATAAGTTTGCTATTACATCGCAATATTCATCAGGGGCATTCGATATCTTTAGTTTAAGTATCAATGGCAATATCGATAAACGGCTCAAAACACTCAAAATGGTTGGTTCTGGACCTAATGCAGAAAGACAAACAGGCCCACATGCACATCAAAGCCTTTTCCTAAAGAACTCTCCGCAGTTTGTCACCGTCGATCTCGGAGCCGATCGAATCAACTTCTATTGCTTTGACGAAGAGCAAGAAGAGTTCCTTGATGAACCAATGCAATCTATCAAAGTGCGGGCAGGGAATGGACCTCGTCACTTAATCTTTAACCAAGCCGAAGATAGAGCCTATGTGGTGTGTGAGCTCTCTGAAACGATATTGATTTTGGAAAAGTCTTTAGGGGTGTGGAGTATTGTGGAAGAGGTTGATGCATTAGCAAATATGGATAAAGGAGAAGCAGCGGCTGCAATTAAGCTATCGCCAGATGAGCAATTCCTTTATGTGTCTTGCCGACATCAATCCAGAATCAGTTGTTTTAGAATAGACTCCGTCACTCAAAAGCTCATTTTTATGGATAGTTACGATGTTGAAGGCAAGTTCCCTCGCGACTTTCATATCACTAATGACGGACAATGGCTTATCGCCGCAAACCAGCATTCCAACAACCTCACATCATTCAAACGAGATATTGAAGATGGCTCCCTCACCTATACTGGATGCTCTTTAGCCATTGATGCACCTGTTTGTGTGACGCAATAGCACTAAGCACTATCATGAAATCAAAAAAGGAGAGCCTCAGCTCTCCTTCTTTTATAACTAGATAACTTGGAGTAACCAATCACAACCCTAAAGCGTACTTAAGCACCTGTGATTTAATCGGCCCTGAGTTTTCTGCTAGCTTTAGTGCTGCATTTCGCACAAACTTAAGTGGGCCAATGTCATTGCTAAACGTTTTGTAGAAAAAGTCCATGCCACTTTGCATCATTAGATTGTCACCTCTTCTGATCACTTCATAGCGTCTCGCCACAGATTGATTCAATTCGCCTTTCTCTTGGGTGATATCCAATAGTGCTGCCACATCTTTAAAACCCAAGTTAACACCCTGCCCTGCTAGAGGGTTAATCGTATGTGCAGAGTCCCCGACTAAAATACAGTTATTCCTTGAGTATGATTGAGCATGACGTCGTGTCAGAGGAAAAGAACCCGAGTTCAAAACTTTGATATCACCTAACTCTTTAGGAAAGTGAGTAAGTACTTCATTACGTAGTTTTTCAGGGGGCATTGCTGACAATTGCTTAATACGCAGTGGAGAATCATACCAAACTAACGAGCCCTGCCCGACTTCTTGATCGTCAGAGACTAGAGAACACAAAGGCAAAAATGAACGAGGACCACTTGGTAAAAATTGCTGCCAAGTAATATCTTGCTGAGGCTGTTCTGTTTCTACGTTGATAAGCATGCAGTGCTGTCGGTAATCCCAAGCCGTAATACCAATCCCTGCTTGCTGACGGACGGCTGAATTTGCGCCATCAGCGCCAACCACCCACTTCGCGGACAACTGAGTACCCGACTGAAGCTTGACTATATTGGTCTCACCAAACTCAATCTCATCGAGCTTTTCTGGGCATAACAGTTCGAGATTGTCGTAGGCATCAAACTGAGCCCATAAACCCAATTGGATTAATCGATTCTCAACGATATAGCCCAAACGAGGAAGGTCCAGTGATGCTGCATCAAACCGAGTACGACACTCTGGATGTTCCCAAGTTTCCAATCGCTTGTAAGAACAGACGCGCATCGCTGCAATACTTTGCCATGCACCAAGATCTTCAAGCAAATCGACCGATGCTTGAGAAATCGCTGACACACGAATGTCCATCGCTTGCGACTCATCAAAAGCTTGTGGGGCAAAACCTTCGATCACCGCAACACTCAGACCTTGCTTTGCAAAACCGATTGCTGTTGCTGCACCAACCATGCCGCCACCGACGACTACAATATCGTAACTGTTCATATTTTGTACTTATCAGTTTGATTCTTTGACTGTTTTTGATTGTACTTTTTCATAACGAACTTGTAACCAAAAACCTTATTCGAAAGAAGGGTTATCCCTTATGGCATATGGCGTTAACGATAATAAAAACCACTACATAAGAGATTTGTTCAGACTACTAGTCAGTCGGTTTTGAAACCAGTACAATACGCCGCTTGCCGCTAGAGCCTGTCATAAAATTGAATACCGAATTATGACGAACGGAGCTAGCGGATGAATAATGGGCGATTTGCTCCCTTAAATTAAACTAACGATCGAGCGAACATATAATGAGTAAGAAACTGCTAATTAAAACTTGGGGCTGTCAGATGAATGAATATGATTCATCAAAAATGGCCGACCTGCTTAACGCTGCAAATGGCTATGAGCTAACTGAAGTACCTGAGGAAGCAGACGTACTACTATTGAATACTTGTTCTATCCGCGAAAAAGCGCAAGAAAAAGTATTCCACCAGCTTGGTCGTTGGAAAACGCTTAAAGATAAAAAAGAAGGTGTGGTGATCGGTGTGGGTGGCTGTGTAGCGACTCAAGAAGGTGATCACATTCGTCAACGTGCACCTTATGTAGACGTTATCTTTGGCCCACAAACATTACACCGTTTACCAGAGATGATTAAGTCATCACTGTCTAACGAAAAGCCAGTAATGGACATCTCTTTCCCAGAGATCGAAAAGTTCGATAACCTGCCAGAGCCAAAAGCAGACGGCGCAACAGCCTACGTTTCTATCATGGAAGGTTGTTCTAAGTACTGTACTTACTGCGTTGTTCCATATACTCGTGGCGAAGAAGTTAGTCGTCCAATGGATGATGTGCTATTCGAAGTTGCACAACTTGCAGAGCAAGGCGTACGTGAAGTAAACCTGCTAGGCCAAAACGTAAACGCATTCCGAGGCCCTACTCACGAAGGTGACATCTGCACATTTGCAGAGCTCCTTCGCCTAGTTGCGTCTATCGACGGTATCGACCGTATTCGTTTCACAACAAGCCACCCGCTTGAGTTTGGTGACGACATCATTGAAGTTTACAAAGATACCCCTGAACTAGTGAGCTTCCTTCACCTACCAGTACAAAGTGGTAGTGACCGTATTCTTACGATGATGAAGCGTCCACATACGGCTATCGAGTACAAATCTATTATCCGTAAACTGCGTAAAGCTCGTCCTGACATTCAAATCAGCTCTGACTTTATTGTTGGTTTCCCTGGTGAGTCTAAGCAAGACTTCCAAGATACAATGAAGCTAATTAAAGAAGTTGATTTCGATATGAGCTTCAGCTTTGTTTTCTCTCCACGTCCAGGTACGCCAGCGGCAGATTACCCATGTGATGTACCAGCACAAGAGAAAAAAGATCGTCTGTACGAACTGCAACAAACAGTAAACACACAAGCTATGCGTTTCTCTCGTCTAATGCTAGGTACAGAGCAGCGTATTCTTGTTGAAGGTCCATCAAGAAAGAATCTCATGGAACTGCGTGGCCGTACTGAAAACAGCCGTGTTGTGAACTTCGAAGGTTCTGCAGACCTAATCGGTCAGTTTGTAGATGTGAAGATCACTGAGGTTTACACTAACTCACTACGTGGTGAGCTAGTTCGCACAGAAAAAGACATGGGTCTACGCGTTGTAATGACTCCAGCAGAAATGATGGAAAAAACAAAACGTGAAGACGAGCTAGGTGTAGCGACATTTACGCCATAGGCAATACAACTGTTTGAGCACAAAGCGCAAACACAAAGCTTGAAATTACCTAACTAAGTGACCATCTTAGAAATAGGGATATCACCATCAAAAGCCCGGTCTAAATCGGGCTTTTTGCTCTTTTTTATATTTAAGAGTGAGTGGCACAAAATGAGAGGCTAATTTGAGCAATAAAATCGTTACCTTAGAGATAAATCTAGAGCCAGCAGATAACAAGCGCTTGGCAAGTTTATGCGGACCATTTGACGACAACATCAAGCATCTTGAGCGTCGTCTGGGCGTTGAGATTAATTACCGTAGCAACTTTTTCACGATTGTCGGTAAGCCTCACACTACAGCCGCAGCTTTAGACATCATCAAACACCTCTATGTTGAAACGGCTCCAGTTAAAGGCAACATAATCGATATCGAACCGGAGCAAGTGCATCTGGCGGTCACTGAGTCTGGTATTTTGGAGCAACACGTCGAGTCTGAAATCGACTACGGCAAAGAAGTGACCATTAAGACTAAAAAAGGCGTTATCAAACCTCGCACGCCAAACCAAGCACAATATCTAATGAACATGGTCACTCATGACATCACTTTTGGTATTGGACCTGCTGGTACTGGTAAAACGTACTTAGCTGTTGCGGCTGCGGTTGATGCACTTGAACGTCAAGAAGTTCGTCGAATCCTACTGACTCGTCCTGCTGTTGAAGCTGGTGAGAAGCTTGGTTTCCTACCGGGTGATTTAAGCCAAAAAGTAGACCCCTATTTGCGTCCGCTTTACGATGCACTGTTTGAAATGCTTGGCTTTGAGCGAGTTGAGAAGCTGATTGAACGTAACGTGATTGAAGTTGCTCCACTGGCTTACATGCGTGGTCGTACATTGAATGATGCGTTTATCATTCTTGATGAGAGCCAAAACACCACGGTAGAGCAGATGAAAATGTTCTTAACCCGTATCGGTTTTAACTCTCGCGCTGTGATCACAGGTGATATTACACAAATCGATTTACCTCGTGGTGCAAAATCAGGCCTACGTCATGCAACTGAAGTGCTCAGTGAAGTGGATGATATTAGCTTTAACTTCTTCATGTCTGAAGACGTCGTTCGTCACCCTGTGGTTGCTCGTATCGTTAATGCGTACGAGAAGTGGGAAGCCAAAGACCAAAAAGAGCGTAAAGAGTTTGAGGCTCGCAAACGAGAAGAACGAGAAGCCAAACTTCTTGAGGCTCAGCAAGCTGTTACGACACAATTAGCAACACAAAATAGTTCTGTCATTGCAGAGCAAGGTGATAAATAGATGTCTATTGAACTAGACCTGCAATTAGCAGTCGAAAATGAGCAAGGTCTTCCAACTGAGCAAGATATTCAACTTTGGTTAGACAAGACAATTCCTCAGTTTCAAGAGAGTGCCGAGTTGACGGTTCGTATTGTTGATACACAAGAAAGCCACCAGCTCAATCATGACTATCGTGGAAAAGATAAGCCAACTAACGTGCTGTCTTTCCCATTTGAAGCACCACCAGGAGTGGAATTAGATCTACTGGGTGACCTCATTATTTGCCGCCAAGTTGTCGAAAAAGAAGCAGAAGAGCAAAGTAAGCCTCTGCTAGCACACTGGGCTCATATGGTTGTACATGGCAGTC
>NZ_JBFRSN010001075.1:0-489 GCF_041473595.1 Vibrio sp. 10N.222.46.A1 | reverse complement strand
GGATGTACCATTACGCGAATTCACCGAAACTGCATTCATCCAAGAGTGGATAGTAAGAACCCTTTACCAGCGAATGTTATGCGTTGACGCATTCTTCATTTAGTTGGCTTCACTGCCCGCTGTTGTCTTTATTAAGCATCGAGCTAAATCTGTGATTGAATCACGGGGGAGATTTAGCTGGATGTGGGGGAAATAGGCACCAGTTTGGCTATGACGGGTGGGCTTGGTTAAAGAATCCAAGTCCCACCCACTTTTTTCTTACTCACTCAATACTTACCAATTCCTACAGTTACTGCTGACCCAAAAATTCCTTATAATGATAAGCAGTAAAACTTAAAATTTGATCGATCGAGGACAAGCTAGATGGCGAGTGTCACGTTAAAAAACGTTTATAAATCATATGGTGATGTACAGATTTCTAAGGACGTAACCTTAGACATCAACGAAGGTGAGTTCGTAGTATTCGTTGGACCATCAGGTTGTGGTAAA
>NZ_JBFRSN010001074.1:0-3761 GCF_041473595.1 Vibrio sp. 10N.222.46.A1 | reverse complement strand
GTTTTTCGTATTGCATCCATGACTTCTTTGCTAAGTTCACTGAACGGCAGTGATTTAGATTTATTTAGCTTAAAATATAAGCATAAAAATCTAAAACCTTACAAAGATTGAGGCACACACTATCAACCATTGAAGTAATTTGCCATAAACAAGTCGCAAAAAATCGGATAATTCTCCGAAATACTCAAGGTATCAGTGTAAATATCTAATAAAATCCTAATGAATAGTGAGTTACACATAGGGATTTATTAAATAACAGCCTTTAGTGTTGATGTATCTGTGTTGATACTTTTTTTTAGCATCTTATGCTAGAACACCTTTGATAAGTTAACATTAATGCCACATTAAATCTAAGTGCACATCACATATCCCCTAAATAGACTGTACTATTTGTGAGGATTATCACTTTATACAAAACAGCATAATGCACTGCACCAAAACAGATGCAGAGCTGCACCAGTACAGAAAAAATAAGCCAAAGAATTTATATGCAACTCGAATGATTAATCATTTAATAAACACCCTATTTTTTATAAATGACTTTGTTGCACGCACAAAAAAACCGACGTTCAACGTCGGCTTTATTACCTAAGTCCTAACCTGAAATGCGTTATCACGTTAAGGACGAAACATTATGTGGGATAATTTACTTTTTCCAGCGCTCTGCAGCTTTGGTATCAGAATCGCGAGAATCAACCCAGCGAGTTGTTTCAGTGGTACGTTCTTTTTTCCAAAACGGCGCTTTGGTTTTGAGGAAGTCCATAACAAACTCGCACGCTTCGAAGGCAGCCCCTCGGTGCGCACTGGATACACCAACGTAAACAATCTGGTCACCGATATCTAGGTCACCAACACGGTGAATCACTCGCATCTTCTGAATAGGCCAGCGCGCTTCAGCTTGATCACAGATCTCGCTCAGCGACTTCTCTGTCATACCCGGATAGTGCTCTAGAGACAAACCAATCACGTTGTCGCCAAGGTTCATGTCGCGAACTTTACCAACAAACGTCACTACCGCTCCTGCAGCTGTGCCTTGAGCTAGATAATCGTATTCGTCACCCACAGAAAAATCTTCTGCCGTAACTAGTACTCTTGGATCAATAACTCGAGAGTCGTTCATGGCTAACCTCCAGTAACCGGTGGGAAGAAAGCCACTTCATCGCCGTCTTTCACTTCAGTTGTCAAAGGTACGATTGATTGGTTAAGCGCAGCCAGAAGTTTGCCCTCCTCCAATGCGATATCCCATTTGCCTTCTTGTGTTACAAGGTGGCTGCGAATCGCTTCAATAGTATTGAATTGTGCATCGACTTCTAGGCTATCGACACCGACAAGTTCACGAGTTTGAGCAAAGAACAGTACAGTAATCATGATTCCACCTTGAAGTGACCAGATTTACCACCCGTCTTCTCTAACAGGCGTACATTTTCGATAACAATGTCTTTTTGAACGGCTTTACACATATCGTAAATCGTTAGCGCAGCAACAGAAGCAGCCGTAAGCGCTTCCATCTCAACGCCCGTCTTACCCGCAAGTTTACAAACAGATTCAATGCGAACCTTGTTTTCAGACTCGATAGCTTCTAGCTGCACTTCGACTTTAGTTAGTAGTAGAGGGTGACACAGTGGAATCAAGTCCCACGTTTTCTTAGCCGCTTGGATGCCAGCAATACGTGCCGTCGCAAAAACATCACCCTTATGGTGGCTACCAGAAACAATCAGTTCTAGCGTTTCAGCTGACATTTGAACGAAAGCTTCCGCTCTCGCTTCGCGTACAGTTTCCGCTTTAGCCGATACATCGACCATGTTCGCTTCGCCAGACGCGTTAATGTGGGTAAATTGGCTCATGCTCAAACCACCTTATACAGAAAGATGTGGCATGAAGTTACAAGGACGGTGGCTAGCATCCATCTGTTGCTTGATGATCTTAGTCCAACCTGTACGGCACGCACCTGTAGAACCTGGCATCGCAAAGATAACCGTGTGGTTAGCAAAACCCGCGATTGCACGCGATTGAATCGTCGAAGTACCAATCTCTTCGTAAGACACTTGGCGGAATAGCTCACCAAAGCCTTCTACTTCTTTGTCGAACAGTGGCTTAAGTGCTTCTGGGGTGCTATCACGAGAAGTAAAACCCGTACCACCAGTGATCATGATCGCTTGGACGCTGTCATCAGCAATCCACTGAGATACGATCGCACGGATCTTGTACATGTCATCGATAACAATTTGCTTATCAACCACGTTGTGACCAGCTTTCTTAGCATGCTCAGCTAGGTAACCACCTGACGTGTCATTTTCTTCTGTACGAGTATCTGAAACCGTTAGTACTGCAATGTTCGCTGCTTGAAATTTGCTTTCTGCGTGACCCATTTGTTCACCTATATAAATTTTTCATTAGACTGATTCGCCCAGCTTAAAGAAGCTGAGCGATAAAATGCTTTAGAGTATATAGCGGGTTAACCGCCGATTGACGCCAAATTTGGAGTCATGCCGCTGTTGCCATCATGTAAGAAGTGACTAACGGACTTGGTTTGAAGCTGAGCCTGAATTCGATCAATGAGCTCTTGCTCTTGTTGATCTTCTTGAATCAGATCTCTCAGTTCAACACCGTGGTCGCCAAACAGACATAGGTGAAGTTTACCGGTCGCAGAAACACGCAGTCGGTTACAACTCTCACAAAAGTCTTTCTCGTAAGGCATGATCAAACCAATTTCACCCTTGTAGTCTGGGTGGACAAACACTTGCGCCGGGCCATCGTTAACAGCTTTGACTTTTAACAGCCAACCATTAGCAATAAGCTGGTTGCGGATCGCAACGCCAGACACATGGTGTTTATCGAACAACTCGTCCATCTCGCCGGTTTTCATCAGCTCGATAAAACGTAATTGAATAGGTTTGTCTTTAATCCAATTAAGGAAGGCTGGTAATTCCTGACTATTGAGGTCTTTCATCAATACGACGTTGACTTTGACTTGTTCAAAGCCAACCTCAAACGCTTTATCAATACCTCGCATAACCTCAGTAAACTTGTTCTCACCAGTGATCTGATGGAACATGCGCGAATCTAAGCTATCCACGCTCACGTTTATATGGGTTAAACCAGCATCACGCCATTGCCCTACTTGTTTCTCCATGCGGTAGCCATTCGTTGTGGTGGCTACTTTTTCAATGCCTGGAGTAGAAGCAACGGTATGTATGATTTCAGGAAAGTCTTTACGCAGACTCGGCTCTCCGCCAGTAATGCGGATCTTTGAGGTACCACAATCAGCAAACGCTTTAACAACGCGTTTGATCTCAGGAACACTTAAAAAAGACGAGTTTTTTTGCCCTGACGGTTTATAACCATCTGGCAAGCAGTAAGTACATTTAAAGTTACAGACGTCTGTAACCGACAAGCGCAAGTAATAAAACTTGCGATGGAATCTATCTTCGAATTGTTGCGCCACGGAACACCTTTCCAAACACGGGAGGCATAATCATTTCCAATTAAGCCCTTGTGACAACATGTCACTGGCTCTTGATGCGTATCGGTACAGCAAATACCACTGTGCGACTTAGCATGCGAGAGCTCGGAGTTATGGCAACTGCACTTTATATTCACACGCGCAGTAGCTGAGTAATAAAATACTTAATATTTGTACGTGAATCTAGCTTTGATGACAAAAAACGAGTCACATCGGCAAAAAAAACGTATCAAACCCTCAAAATAACTCTTGTTGAGTATCTGACGAGAAGCATTTAACCTAAATTATAGTTGGTAAT
>NZ_JBFRSN010001073.1:0-750 GCF_041473595.1 Vibrio sp. 10N.222.46.A1 | reverse complement strand
ATGATTAGATAGAGAGTATCGAGAGTTCTTAGAATAATAACTAGGTAAGTAACACTGAATGAAACCCTCATTACAACTTAAGCTAGGCCAACAGTTAGCAATGACTCCTCAATTGCAACAAGCGATTCGTTTGTTGCAATTGTCTACTTTGGATTTGCAACAAGAGATTCAAGAAGCACTTGAATCGAACCCACTACTCGATGTCGAAGACGGCAATGAAGATACGCCAACATCGGAAGAAAAACCTAGCAGTGACGAGAAAGAAACAGTTGAAACAGTTGAACAAGACTTACCTGACAGCTCCGATTTGATCGAAAAATCAGAGATCGGCAACGAACTAGAAATCGATACAACTTGGGAAGACGTTTACAGCGCAAACACAGGTAACACTGGCATTGCGATTGATGACGATATGCCCGTTTATCAAGGCGAAACCACACAAAGTCTATACGATTACCTGCTCTGGCAACTCGATTTAACACCATTTACTGAAACTGACCGCAGCATAGCTTTTGCGCTAATTGATGCTATCGATGACCGCGGTTACCTTACCGTATCTTGTGAAGACATCCTTGAGAACTTCGACAACGAAGAGATCGAGCTTGATGAAATTGAAGCCGTTCGTAAACGAATTCAGCAGTTTGATCCGCTAGGTGTCGGTTCTGTGAATCTGCAAGATTGCTTGTTACTGCAATTGGCGACCTTCCCACAAGATACCCCTTGGCTTAACGAAGCTAAGTTAGTACTTAC
>NZ_JBFRSN010001072.1:0-2059 GCF_041473595.1 Vibrio sp. 10N.222.46.A1 | reverse complement strand
CATGAGACGTAAAACCATGACTGGTATGGATTTTTCTTGCATGGTCATCGACAACAGCGACCACAAATACAAACTCTAAATCCGGCACCGCGATATGATCTTCGGAACAAAGAAAACCTATCCCCTCTGCAAAATTACTGCTCATCTTGCCACGGCGTTCTTTGTGCCATAGCGGCAGAGCTTTGGTCATTTCAGAGGCCATTTGTAGCGAGATACCAAAAGTTTCACGCTTTTCACTGCACTTGTACGAATGCACCAAGTCGATATGGTCTTGGAGGTTCTTGCCCACTCCAGGCAACTCATGAACCTGCTCGATGTCATGCGCCTCCAAATCGTCTTTAGCACCGACACCAGACAGTAATAACAACTGGGGAGAACCAAATGCACCAGCAGATAGAATCACCTCTTTGTTACATTGGATCTGATAACGCTTGCCATTCGAGCCGTATTCAACACCTACCGCTTTCTTCTCCTCAAACAAGACCTTATGCGTGGTTGCCTTGGTCACGACCGTAAGATTTGGTCTCGAAAGGTTTGGCGTTAAGTAAGCCTTGGCAGCACTGCACCGTTCGCCATTCAACTGGGTTACCTGCGTCGGCATCGCCCCAAACTGAGCAGCACCGTTGATGTCTTCATTACGGGGAACCCCTATCGACTCACACGCCGTTAAGTAACGTTCCAACATCGGACTTGGCGATCGAAGGTTAGTGACGTTCAGAGGGCCACCTTGGCCGTGATACTCATCTTGGTGAACTTCGTTATTTTCGGCTTTCTTAAAGTAAGGCAGACACGATTCATAACTCCAACCTGCATTACCCAAACTTTCCCAAGTGTCGTAGTCGTAACGGTGCCCACGAGCGTACATCATCGCATTGATAGAACTGGACCCACCAAGTGTCTTACCTCTTGGTTGATAACCTTTACGACCATTCAAACCCGGCTGTTCAACGGTCTCAAAGGCCCAGTTGTTTAGCTTAGTTGGCATCATCGCGGCTATACCTACGGGTGTATGAATTAATGGGCTTGTGTCTTTACCACCTGCTTCCAATAGGCAAACCGTGACATTGGGATCTTCAGACAGCCTTGCAGCCATTACACATCCTGCCGAGCCCCCGCCAACAACAATAAAATCATAACTATCCATTTGCCTATCTCCATTGGGTGTAACTCTCGTTTACGCTATTGCCGTCATTGATAACACCATACGAATGAACATTTTACGCGGGTATTTGTAACATCAAGTTGAACACAACACCATTCCTCTCTGGCCTGTTCAATGACGTTGTGTATGTTCATAAAGCACCAATGAGCTTAACTTTCTTCGCTTGAATTATCGTGATGTTCAACAACCATCACGGATGACCTACGCGGATGATTGTATCGCTTACAAAACCATAATGAACATAATCCTAGTGGCTTTTTGACCGCATAAAATCTCGAAAAATCGTAAATTCCGCTATGGTATTTTAGCTCAAGATCTCGATAAATTTCTTTTATCTTAACGACTATTTTTATTCGTTTTACCCAATTCAGTTTCTCCCCCATAGTCGCGGAAAATTCATCGTTTCTTCCACTATTTAGAGGCTCCTGCATTGGACAACATCCAACAAACAACTCGCATAACTGTTCCGGTTATTGCATTGTCTTTTTACGCGATCGCTTCAGGCTATTTAATGAGTTCATTACCATTAATGTTGTCTGAGTATGGCTTAGACAAAAATCTATCGAGTTGGTTGGCGAGTGCATTCTATGCAGGGCTTTTAGCCGGTACGTTATTGATTGAACGTGCGATCGCACGTGTTGGTCACAGAGATGCGTTTGTTATCGCTCTGGCTATTTTTATCGCAACGATCCTTGTGTTACCACTCATCCCACATCAAGCGGTATGGTTATTAGCCCGCTTTGTCGCTGGTGTAGCGGTTGCAGGTATCTTCGTGATTGTAGAGTCTTGGTTAATGAGCGGTGACGAATCTCAGCGCGCGAAACGCTTAGGCGTTTACATGTGTTCGCTATACGGCGGCTCTGCCGTTGGCCAACTCGGCATCGGTTACCTTGGTAT
>NZ_JBFRSN010001071.1:0-270 GCF_041473595.1 Vibrio sp. 10N.222.46.A1 | reverse complement strand
CATGTCACCTTGTTGCGTCCGAAAAGCAACGGCAGCGTAACGCTCAATAGTAATGATCCTTATGATCCGCCTAAGATCGATCCTGCGTTTTTCAGTCATCCTGAAGATATGGAGATAATGATTAAGGGCTGGAAGAAGCAGTATCAAATGTTAGAGAGTTCGGCGTTTGACGACATCCGTGGTAATGCTTTCTACCCAGTGGACGCCAGTGATGACGAGGCTATCGAGCAAGATATTCGCAACCGTGCAGACACTCAGTATCACCCAGTT
>NZ_JBFRSN010001070.1:0-1459 GCF_041473595.1 Vibrio sp. 10N.222.46.A1 | reverse complement strand
ATGCGCATGGCGGAGTGACTCATACGGGGGCAATCACAACCCTTGCAGCAGTTAATGATGCCGCCACATTTGCCGGTGACTCCAGCAGCATAAAAGAAGATACAAACATTCACCATAACGCGCATATCACTGGGTCAGCAACTATTCCAGATGCCCTTTATTGCCATGGGCACCTGATTGTTTCTGACGCTGATGGTCATGGCGAAGCTGCATTAGATCTTAAGGGGCAACCGAAAATATCTCTGGATGGAACCTATGGTCATTTCGACATCACTAGTACTGGGACATGGGTTTATAAAGCAGACAACAAGAGTACGCAGATTCAAGACTTAGACAATGGACAAACACTCACAGATAGCATTGAAGTCACATCAAAAGACGGTACCAAGCATTCAATTACCGTCACTATTAACGGGACTACTGACGCTCCTACTCTACACAGCCTCAGTGATTCTGGTGTTCAACATAGTGGTCCAGTTGAAGGGAATCTACTTACTGGCTCTGGGACGGATCAAGGATTGAGTGGTGCAGCAACAGACACCGATTCCAACGCACATCTGGTGTTGCAAGATATTCAAATAAAGGACCCCGTGTCAGGTTATGTCGCGGTAAGGCCTGGGCAACCACATACTATGGCCGGTATCGGTACACTCGCGATCGAAGCGAATGGTCATTATACCTTCACCCCGGAAGCTGGCTTTACAGGTAAAGTGCCAAGTATGGTTTATCGTGTCGGTGATGATGGGGGTAACCCAATAGGAGACTCTTCTCAAAACTCTCTCTCTATTGAAGTCACCCCTCCTCTACAACATGCGCCAACGGTGACAGGGCAAACTGTTTCTACAAATGAAGACATCACCAGAACCTTTACCACCAGTGAATTTGGTTACAGTGATCAAGATGGCGATGCGTTACAGTTCGTGACTATTAGCAGCTTACCGAGTCATGGATTATTACTTTTAAACGGTAACGTCGTAACCGCCAACCAGCAAATCAGCAAGGCTGACTTAGACGCAGGCCATTTAACTTTCACGCCGAGCAATAATGAAAACGGCGCCAACTATGCGCAATTTACATTTACTGCGAATGATGGCCATAAAAATTCGGCAAGCGCAACGATGGTAGTGGATGTCAATGCGGTCAATGATGCACCTATCGTTGGATCGAGTTTTATTAGTTCTTTAGAAGATAAGCCTCATGCGTTCACCACCGCAGACTTTAAATATTCTGATATTGATGGAGATGCGTTAAACCACATCACGATTACCAATGTCGCCCATGGCGTGTTATCGCTGAATGGCACCACAGTGAATGTTGGTGATGACGTCAGCGCCTCCGACGTTTCATCACTCATCTTCACCCCAACTCACAACTACTTTAGTTCTGGTGTCAGCGGATTAGGGGCGGTGCAATTTACCGCAAACGATGGTCATCTTGATTCAAAAGAAGGGTCAATACT
>NZ_JBFRSN010001069.1:0-1469 GCF_041473595.1 Vibrio sp. 10N.222.46.A1 | reverse complement strand
GCAACGGTCGACCGCGTGTTAGAAACACCGTTGAAAGAGTCGGCGGAGAAAGGTTTATTGGATGAGCACGGTGCCATCGTCACTTTGGGTTACGCGCTTAACCCTGATGGTTCTATGCATGAAATCTTGATTGAACGTCTTGAAACGACATTAGCAATGTCGAAAGCGAACCCAGACGCGATGATCGTGTTAACCGGCGGCGTGCCTAAGAACCATAAGACAGAAGGCAAGTTAATGGCGGATTGGCTTATCTCAAAAGGGGTAAGCAAAGACCGCATCGTTGAAGAGAACTACGCGACCAGCACGGTAGGTAATGCCATGTTCAGTAGCTATGCGCTTGCTCGTCATGATATTAAACATGCGACCATTATTAGCTCAGCGAGCCATGTTCGTCGTGGTCAAACTCTGTTTGAGATCGCTAGCTGGCAAACGGGTCCTCAGGGCATTACCTTCGATACGGTTTCTTACCCAGACAAGCCGCTAGAAGATCTTAAGAAAGCGAGCAGTGGTGAGCTATTAGGTATCTACCGTGATGCTCTAAGAACTTATGGCATGTGGAGCTACCGTTCTTACCCATTGGAATCTCGTTAAGCCCAAGCATTATTTGCGTTTGGGAAAAGCACAGTTCGCGTTAAACCAAAGCTTCACTTGTTAGTACAATCGAGCACAGCTAGATGGTATGCTGTGCTCCTACTTAATTTAGTGTTTCAAAGGCAAAAAAATGAACCCGATTTTAGCAATGTTGAAAGAGAACAATATTAGCGACGAGCAGATCAGCGAGATATTCAAGACGTTGACAGAGAACCCTCTTGCAGCAATGGCGACAATCAGCCAACTTGGTTTACCTCAAGACAAACTTCAAATGCTGATGGGTCAGGTAATGCAAAACCCTGCGCTAATCAAAGAAGCAGTTGAAGAGCTTGGCCTAGATTTTTCTAAGGTTGAAGCGGCTAAAGAGCAACTTCAAAAATAATCTAGTGTGATATGGCGATTGAGCTCATGAGCGATAGCCGGTTTGGCTAACGGCTCTTGGCAGCGCTAATTAGACTCTAATAAAAAGCCGTTTGAGCATTGTGATTGATGCTTGAGCGGCTTTTTTGATCGCCATTAGAATAGGTTAGGGTACTAACAAATGCCAACCCGAAGTGACTCATTTGTTCAAATCATGTAGTTTCGTGTTTTAACTCGTTCTGAACCGATCTACTCCGGCGTTGATTATGAAATCTAGCTTAAGCATTCGATCTTACACCAAGCAATTTAATACCCATGCCCATGATGACCATCATCAATTAGTATTGCCGATCCAAGGCAGTATTAATATCGAAATGGTGGGGTATGTCGGCAAAGTGGCCGTGGGCGAATGTGTGGTAATTCCGGTAACCACTGCGCATGCGTTTAAAGCGGATGAAGCCGCACGGTTTATTGTCGCGGATATGGCGGAGTTGCCGCAGCACTTGTTAGAGCATGAG
>NZ_JBFRSN010001068.1:0-394 GCF_041473595.1 Vibrio sp. 10N.222.46.A1 | reverse complement strand
GAGAGTATGCCAGAGCAAATATGAATGCCATAAAAATTACGACTTGAGCGGATAATCGCTGCAATCGAAGTCGATTTATGGTTAGAATTCGCCATCTGAAATTAAAATTGAACGTTTGCTATGAAAATTGGATTATTTTACGGCTCAACCACCTGCTACACAGAAATGGCAGCAGAGAAAATTCGCGGCATTATTGGTGAAGACCTAGTTGATATCCATAACGTGAAAGAAACCCCTCTTTCATTGATGGCGGACTACGATCTTTTACTGCTCGGTATCTCAACTTGGGACTTCGGTGAAATCCAAGAAGATTGGAATGAACTGTGGGAAGACATTGCAACCACGCCAATGAAAGGCAAGGTTGTAGCGCTGTTTGGTTTAGGTGACCAAGAAG
>NZ_JBFRSN010001067.1:0-5285 GCF_041473595.1 Vibrio sp. 10N.222.46.A1 | reverse complement strand
ATCCACTACTGGGTAAGTGATGCATGGGGTGGTGACGCAGAAGTTAATCTGAATACTAACCCTTGGTGGGATAACAAAGACGCAGCACGATTCGCCTACGATGCAGGGGCAACATACGACTCTCAGTTTGTTGGTATGAACTTTAAAGTAACGTTTTAAATCGACTTCCAGTCTCTGAACTCTATGTTACTGCATTTCAAATAAATGCGACAACTCTTCTAAAAGCGGCTCTCTAGCCGCTTTTTTTGTGCCCTACTCTTCATTCTCTTTTTTTGCATCACAGCTTAGTTTCAAAAATTGACACAGGTCAAACATTGTTCGATGTAACCTTCTACACTGAAATTAAAGAACTTTATCGCGTGATATCAAACATTTAATTAGCAACGAACAATTGAGACTTTGGGGGCTGATATGAACAGTACATTTATCGTAAACTTTATCGGACAAGCATCACCAGCAACAATCAAGCAACTTGCTGCGGTTACTCACGAAAACGACGGAAAATGGCTCATCAGTAAAGTTAACTTTATTGAAGATCAAGTTGCAGGTGTATTAAAGATTCAACTTCCCGCCATCAACGAATCAATTGTTAAGGATGCTTTCAGTGCCAATGCTGACTTGATCGTGCAGTTTGTTGATTCAGACCACACTCACAACGCACAAGACACAATACATCACTTACGACTCGACTCTAACGACCGAGCTGGCATCGTCAACGAAGTGACACATGTACTAGACAGACAAGGAATTAGCATTCTAGATATGGATTGTCACCGAGTCTTTATCGCGGGTGGCGGTGGTGTTAGCTCAAGTCTATTTACTTCCAAGATCGCTGTGAAGTTGCCAATTGAAGTCTTGATTGATGATGTCGTGAATGAATTAGAAACGCTCAGTGAAGATACTCGAGTGATGATTGAGAGCTAACGGATAGCATTTCACTTCTATCCTTACTCTTTTCTCTGGTAACAGTTATCTATAAAAAAAAGAGCAGCTCACCGGCTGCTCTTTTTATTGTTCTAAAACTATGACTTAGTTACTTAACCGACCATTGTGATAATGATCGTTTGAAGTCTTCATAGCCAAATTCATTTAGCTTCTGAACTTCGCCATTGCTGCGATCGCAATAGATCGATGGCATTTTTAGGCCATTGAACCAGTTCAGTTTCACCATGGTGTAACCTGCACTGTCTAGCAGGTGCAGCTTTTGACCAATCTTAAGTGGCTCGTCAAAGCTAGCTTCGCAGAACTGATCGCCAGCAAGACATGAGCATGAACCAATCACATAGTCATGGCTACCATTTTCAGAGGCTTCTAATACCGATGCTGGCTCATTGTAGATAAGCGTATCAAGGCGGTGAGCTTCGGTTGCTGAATCGACAATTGCCGTTTTCTTCACGTTCTCAACAATATCAACAACTGTCACAACTAGGTCGGTTGTTTTAGTGATGATGGCTTCACCCGGCTCTAGGTACATCTGCACGCCGTGCTTTTCAGAGAAGGCTTTTAGCGCAAGACCCAGTTTCTCGATGTCATAACCCGGCCATGTGAAGAACACACCACCGCCCATGCTCACCCAGTCCAACTTATCTAGGTGCTCACCAAACTGCTCTGAGATTGAATCAAGCAAACCGATAAATGCATCGACGTCTTTGTTCTCGCAGTTCATGTGGAACATCACACCATTGATCTCATCGAAGATCCCCGGTTTGATGTGATCAGCTTGCACACCCAAACGTGAGAATTGACGCGCTGGGTTTGCCAAGTCTTGCCCTGCGTAGCTCACACCCGGATTTAATCGTAAACCCAATGAAGCCTTACCTTCAACAATATGACGGTAAACGGCAAGTTGGCTTTGAGAGTTGAAGATCATCTTGTCGCAGATATCCGCAACTTCTCTCACGTCATCTTCGCTGTAACCCACACTGTAAGCGTGCGTTTCACCACCAAAGGTTTCGTGGCCAAGCTTGACTTCGTATGGGCCAGAGCTTGTCGTGCCATCGAGGTAAGGTTTGATGATGTCAAACACACCCCATGTCGAAAAACACTTCAGTGCCAATACCAATTTCACACCTGAAATCTCTTTCAGTTGCTTGGCTTTCTCTAGATTCGCAATCAACTTGTCTTCGTTGATCATGAAATATGGGGTTTTTAGTTCTTCTTTCTTAAACGTCATTTTTGTAAACACTCAAGCAGCATCTATAGATGGAAAGGTAAATTAACAATTTTGGTGTGATTTATTTTGATTTTGTCCTGTCCGAGCGCAGTGAGTTACAAAATCAAAATAAATGATACCAAAGCTTCAAGGCTATCATCATCGAAAAGGGAACAATCCATGTCCCCTTTAATTAGCAATCAAAACAAGAAATCAGTTCTTATTTTTTCAGCTCTTGAATCACAGGAAGACCTTGGCCTGCTTCAAGTTCTTGAACATGCCAATCTAGACCGATTTCAGGCATTGTTGCTAGGAACGGGTCTGGGTTTAACTGTTCCATATTGAACACGCCTTTATCAGCCCATTCGCCACGGAAGAACTGAAGTGCAGCCGTAATCGCTGGAACACCCGTAGTGTAAGAGATTGCTTGGTGCTCTACGTCTTCGTAAGCCACTTCGTGGTCTGCGTTATTGTAGATGAAGACACTGCGATCTTTGCCGTCTTTCTTACCTTGGACCCAAGTACCGATACACGTTAAACCTGTGTAACCCGGAGCTAGAGATGTTGGGTCTGGTAGTAGTGCTTTAAGAACATGCAGAGGCTGAACCACAGTACCGTCATGTAGCGTTAGTGGATCAGGGCTAAGAAGACCGATATCACGCATGCAGTTGAAGTAGTTCAGGTATGCATCACCAAAGCCCATCCAGAATTCGATACGCTTAGCAGGGATGAACTCTTTCATTGAACGAACTTCATCGTGCGCCATTGAGTAAACTTTGTGAGAACCACAATTAGGGAATTCAAACTCAAGCATACGAGAGTGACAAGGTACTTGTTTCCACTCTTCATTTTCCCAGTAGAAAGAATCGCCTTGGATCTCAAGCATGTTGGTTTCTGGATCAAAGTTTGTCGCAAACTTCTTACCGTGGTCACCAGCATTCACGTCCATTACGTCAATTGAGTCAATCTCATCGAACAAGTGCTTAACCGCGTACGCTGCAAAGATTGATACCACACCTGGATCGAAACCCGCGCCAAGAATACCTGTGATGCCCGCTTCAGCGAACTTCTCACGGTAGCCCCACTGCCAATCATAAGCTTGTGGTACTTGTTGACCTTCAGAACATAGGTCAACCGCTACCGATGTATCTAGGTAAGAGACTTTAGATTGGTAACACGCTTCCATGATTGCCATGTTTACCCAAGGAGGACCAGCGTTGATCACTAGATCCGGCTGAACTTCTTTAATCAAAGCAACAAGTGCATCAACATCGTCAGCGTCTACTGAACGAGCCTCTAGTTTCTTAGTAGAATCTTTAAGGTTATTTTTGCCCTTGATAGATTCGATGATTTTTTCACACTTCGCGATTGTGCGAGAAGCGATTGTGATATCACCCAGTACTTCGTTATTTTGTGCTGCTTTGTGTGCAACAACCCAACCAACGCCGCCTGCACCAATTTGTAGAATAGCCATAGTTTTAATTACCCTTGTTGTTCTGCTAGCTCAATAGCTAAAGTTTGAATTTTGTTAATTAGAGATTTGAAATCTGATGTCGTTAAGCACGGATTCAAGATTGTAAATTTCAGCGCACTTTTACCGTCGACGACCGTTTCGCCAAGCACGGCAACACCACGAGTCAGCGCCTCCAGTCTTAACGTCTGATTCAGTTTGTCTAAATCAAGAACGCCGTTTGCTGATAGCTCGTTGTTCGGTACCGCACGGAACAGCACTGTCGACAATGACGGCTCAGCAAGTAGCTCAAAATCGTCATGCTTCTGAATCAGATCGGCAACTTCAAGCGTCTGCTCTAGAAGATGGTCGTACATATCACCCAGTTGCTTTGGTCCAACGCTTTGCATCGTCATGAAGACTTTCAGTGCATCGAAACGCTTGGTGGTAGCTATGGACTTATCGACTAGATTTGGCAGCTCATCGTGCTCGCGATTCAAGTAGTCTGCGTGATGCAGTAGGTACTTAAAGTTCGCTTTGTCTTTCAGCAGCACAGCGCCACAGCTGATGGTTTGGAAGAACAACTTGTGGAAGTCGACACTCACTGAGTCCGCTTTTTCGATACCTTTCAGACGAGCTTTATGGCTGCTTAAGATAAGCGCGCCACCGTAAGCACTGTCGACATGGAACCAAAGATCTTGTTGGTTGGCGATGTCAGCAATCGCTTCAAGATCATCAATCGCACCGTGATCGGTAGTACCCGCCGTACCGACAACAGCAAAAGGAATCAACCCTTGAGCTTTAAGTGCTTTCACTTCTGCGTCTAGCAAGTCAGGCTTGATAGTGCCGTTTGCATTGGTGTCAACACAGCATACTGCCGCTTCACCTAGCCCTAATAGAGAGGCTGACTTTTGAACCGTGAAGTGCGATTTCTTTGAACATAAGATACGCAGCTTGCTCGCGTATTCTGGTAAGCCAAGCTTTTGGATAGAATGACCATTGTGCTTATCCGCAACCCAGTCTCTCGCCAGCAATAAGCCCATTAGGTTACTTTGCGTGCCGCCGCTAGTGAAAACACCATCAGCTTGTGCGCCAAGTTGGTATTTGTCACACATCCAATCCACCACACGCTGCTCCACATAAGTCGCAGCAGATGCTTGGTCCCATGAATCCATCGATTGATTCAACGCCGCGATAATCGATTCCGCAGCTACCGAAGCCATAAGAGGAGGAGTGTGAAGGTGCGCAATGCAGTCTGGGTGTTGCACGAAGATGGAGTTCGCAGCGACAAGGTCTGCAGTACTATCTACAACATCAACCAAAGAGTGTTGATTGTTATCGAGATCAACAGCATTGATGGCTGCTTCTAGCACTTTTGGATCTAAACCCGAATAAGGCGTTTCAACTTGTTCAAAAACCGCTTTCATCGCTTGAGTGGTTTGGTTCATCACGTTAGCAAATTCGTTGCTACCGCCTAAACCTGTCTGGATGAAATGCTTATTCCATTCTTGGTTAGTTTGTTCGCTTGAAGCTGGGTCTTGTTGTAAACCACCACCCGCTGCGATGATCGCTTCTTCCATCACGCGCAATGCAAAGTCGATCTGCTCAAAAGAGATAATCATTGGCGGAAGGAAACGAATTACCGAACCATCACGACCACCCTTTTCAACCATCAAGCCGCGC
>NZ_JBFRSN010001066.1:0-2868 GCF_041473595.1 Vibrio sp. 10N.222.46.A1 | reverse complement strand
AGCTCTAAGCTCTAAGCATAAAGAAGGCCATTGAAGTCTCAGAACTTTAATGGCCTTTTCGTTTTTCACTCGCTAGCTAAATAATTAACTAATTAACTAGCTCAGCTGCGACTCTCTCGCTTCTTGACTACTGAAACCACGCAAAATATTAATCAGAGTAATAATAGTGAACAACATGATGACAAGCGATAAATGCCACGCTTCTCCTAGCCCTAATTGAACTAGCCCCATACTCACCATTGAAGACACCACCATCTGCCCGCCGCCAGACATCGCAGCAGCCGCGCCAGCGTTCTTCTTATAAGGCAACATCACCAACGCCTGAGCACAAGGCAATGCAATACCATTGCCAAGAATCATCAAGAACTGGCCAAGCATGAGATACAAAGGCTCAAGTGGGCAAAAGAAAAGCCACAACGCCGCAGAGATATGCAATACAGGGGTACATAACAGAGTTTTCTTGTTGCCCAACATGGGGCGAATACGGTTACATAAACTTGTTCCACCCAGCATGCCTAAAGCAGGAATCACCGCCCACATCGCGTATTCATCAGACGTCATACCAATCTGATTTTGCATAATAAATGGCATCACTGATACGGTAGTGATCATCAAACTAAAGTTAAGCCAGCCAATACTCGCAAAACTCATAAAATAGCGAGAAGTTAGCAACTCTTTGTATTGAGAAACCATTTTCTTTGCCGAAGGAATAGCGGAGATCTGAGTGACGGTTTCCTTAAACTTGAACGCCAAAACCACCCAAGCTAATGAGACATAGCCAAGTAGCGAGATGAACACCATGCTCCAGCCAAAATGGAAGTTAATAAAGCCGCCGATTACGGGCGCAATCAAAGGTGTAATAGACGCGACCATCGCAATGTAGGACATAGCTAAAGGTAAATCTGCCCCACTGAATCTATCCCGCGTGGAAGCACGAGCAAGTACAGCGCAACAACCCGTTCCTAAGCCTTGCAGAAAACGCCCCATCACCATGCTAGTAAATGAATGGCTAAAGAAGATGATCATTAATAGTCCCAGCATGGCGATTAATAATCCGCTCAGCAGTACTTTCTTGCGCCCTAGAGCATCGGAAATTGGACCATAAATAAACTGAGAAGGTCCAAAACCTAACAAATAGACACTCACCAGAAGCTGAGCTTGCTCTAGCGAAACATCAAAGTCTTTCGCGATCCAAGGTAATGATGGAAATACCAGCCCCATACTGAGTTGGCCGATGCTGATGACCAAACACGCAAGTAGGATCGATTTAAAGTCAAATCGACGACTCATGATGTAAAGTATCCAACATAACAGCTGTTTTGAGATCGGGTGGTTTGAGAATAGATAGCTTGGGTATCAACCTGACAACATACAGACAGAGAAAACAGCGAAGATGTTGCAAGGGTAGTATTCATTATGCTCCGAAGGAATCGAATAGAGAATGGCAGGCTAAACATACGTGAGCTTGCTTACTCATACAACACTGGTTGAACTAAATAAATGAATAGTCACTTTTCAGTAACCCAACCTTTGCACCTGTCGACCACAAGCTAAACTAATACCACGTCATGAAAACAAAGGACTCCCATGAACAATCATCATCGTATTCTTTCCTATGCTTTGGCACTCATCGCATCAAGTCCAATATCCTCTGCTTTTGCATGGCAAGTAGAGAAAATCACAGACGGCCTTGAGGTTCCATGGGGGCTCGCTTATGTCGATGACAGTACTATGCTTCTCACAGAAAAAGCAGGCGTCATTAAACAGGTTGATTTAAAGACGGGTGAGCAAAGCACACTGTTCAGGCTGCCCAATGTTTGGGCGAAAGGCCAAGGTGGTCTGTTGGATATCGCGCTCTCCCCTTTTGAAAACGAAAAGTTCTACGTCACTTACAGTAAAGACGTCGATGGTGAAGGAGTAACGTCACTGGCTTCTGCTAATTACAGCAATAATGAAGTTACCAATTGGACAGACGTGTTTGTATCTAAATCCAGAACGGACACCGGACGTCACTTTGGCAGCCGTATCACCTTTGATGATAGCCACCTGTATTTTTCAATCGGCGACCGTGGTGATCGAGACAACGGCCAAGGCACCATGACTCACGCCGGATCAATATTACGATTGAATGCTGATGGAAGCACACCAAGCGATAACCCGTTCTCGGATAACAGCAAGGTACTCAATGAGATTTGGAGCTATGGCCATCGTAATCCACAAGGCTTGTATTACGACTTCCCGACCCAGAAGCTGTGGTCGATTGAACACGGCCCGCGCGGTGGTGACGAAATCAACTTAATAAAAGCAGGTGCCAACTACGGGTGGCCTGTCACATCACACGGAAAAGAGTATTGGGGCCCAATTAGCGTAGGCGAGTCTGAAACTAAAGATGGCATTGAAGCGCCTAAAAAAGTCTACGTTCCTTCAATCGCTCCGGGGAGCTTGATTGTTTACCAAGGGGATAAATACCCAGAGTTAAAAGGAAAGCTGCTGGCTGGCGCACTTAAGCTTACCCACATCAATATTGTGACAGTCAATGGACAAGGTGATGCAATCAAGGAAGAACGTATTTTAGAAGATTTAGGCGAGAGGATAAGAGACATTGAAACTTCACCAAGCGGCGACATCTTTTTCAGTACCGATAATGGCAACCTGTATCGCTTGAAAAAGTAGTCAAAACCTCGTTCCAATAGAAACATGATACTTACCGTGAGATTTATAAATATAAGCCGTTAAAATTAGGTTCAGGCACCAATTAGCGGCTTAATAATTTGGAAAATAAATGTGCCAAAACAGTGCAATTACTCCAAATTCGTCATCAATTTCGACCACCTTTTTCACAAAAACTACAACAAATCACCATACAAC
>NZ_JBFRSN010001065.1:0-619 GCF_041473595.1 Vibrio sp. 10N.222.46.A1 | reverse complement strand
AACATATGTTTACTCTTCGCTCGCAAATCACTCAACTTCCTTGTGTATATAGACTTTATAGGAAGGTAATTCGCTTTATTTCCTACATTTCAATTTTAAGCACTTCGCTTTACTTTAAGGTAATGCGCTTTATTTCAGAAAGGACGGCTTTGCGAAGGTCGGATAGTTTTACTTTTCGCTCACTATGCCAAGGCATAGGACGCAGCAATGTCATGGCTTTTAAGCCCAGTCTCGCTGTGAGGATACCGACACCGAGCCCCTGCCCTGCTCGAGCTGAGACTTTACCTGCAAGATCCATCGAGACTAAGTCCATGCTCGCATCAATCGCCAGCTCACTTGCACCGGCCGCTGCCATGTTGATTAAGACCAACTTGAACAATTTAATTCGAGACCAGTAGCCCAGTTCAATGCCATACACATCAGCAAGCTTGTCTATCATAGTGAAATTTCGCCAAGCCACCAGCAACATATCTGCTGCCGCCAATGGGCTCACAGCAACCAAAGCCGCGGATTCGGTAGAGAACTTAGTGACGATCTGAGTAGCTACCTTATCTTGCTGACTCACGACCAACGCATCGTACATATCCAACACTTCAGCATCGCTGTGCGCTGGGTTAAT
>NZ_JBFRSN010001064.1:0-543 GCF_041473595.1 Vibrio sp. 10N.222.46.A1 | reverse complement strand
AAGGTCGAGCCACCCGCATCATTAATGGCATACCGACCACGCTTGATTGCTGGAAGTATCGGGTTGAGCACCAATGCACTCGACCCAATACGTGCAACGTCCTGCCCGCCGATTGCACCACGACGTCAACCCATTGCAGCCTCCAGCAAAACGGTGTGTGCATTGAGGAGAAAGTCAATAAATCCTGCCCACAGCGGCGCTGCAGTGCCACCCAATTAATCTGTGGAGAAGAGAGCTTTTGTCTGGATGGCGATTGCTTTGAAGCCATGGCGACCACTTCAAACCGCTTTAATGAAAGCACCTCAGCCTTAGCCGCGCTCGCAGAAGCCGCTGACGGTATGGGTAACCCACCGAAGATATTTACAGGCAAAGGCATGAAGTGCACAGACGCCGCTTTTGGTTTTGCCGACTGCTGTAAAGACGGCGGTTGGGGCACGAGTATTGGCATAGCCCAATGCAATGATGAAGAGAAAGCGCTCGGTCAAGCCAAAGAGCAAGGCATTACGATAGCCCTTGGCCGTTATTGCGCAGAAAAGGTCTTAG
>NZ_JBFRSN010001063.1:0-1936 GCF_041473595.1 Vibrio sp. 10N.222.46.A1 | reverse complement strand
ATAAAAACGGGAAGCTAATTTAGCTTCCCGTTTTTATTTGGAGGAGGTATTTGACCGAATCGTGTCTGTAATAACTGAAACTTTGCTATTCAGGCGAAGCAGCGCCGCACTGCCAACAAGACCCGAATTGTGCTTCATTGATTTCATGACACTCACCACAACGCCACTCTTCATAGATGATCGAATCTTGCTGTTTTTGGTAGTCATTGACGATCGTGCGGGCTTTACTAGCGAGTTCTGGCTCATATAACCATACGTAAGGGTCTGTATCTTCGGTAAATGGGATTTCACCTTTTAAACCAAACAAACCCTCACCACGGACTTCACACGCAATATTCTCACTTTCTAACAATCCACAGATGATATGAGCTTCTGTTGGATTCGATGCACTGAAGATTTTCATTGAAATAGAACCTTATTTGGCTGCATGCGTTATTAAGTTACTTAGCTACTTAGCTACTTAGCTACTTAGCTATTTAGCTATCTAGCTAGCTATATACGTTACTCAGCGACAGGTGCTGAGCGAAATTTGTTCATCAACCATTTAGCAATAATTGGGAACACACCCAGTAAGGCAAATGACAACAGTACTGAGGGAGACACGATGCCCGAAAGTGAATCAATTTCTGCGAGTTGAGTTCCGGCATTCAAGAAAACGGCGGTACCCGGCAACATACCGATTTGGCTAGTAATATAGTAACGACTCACCGACATCGGTGTTAGACCCATCAATAGATTGATAAGGAAAAATGGGAAAACAGGAATTAGACGTAGCGAGAATAAGTAAAATGCACCGTCTTTCTCAACGCCCTTATTGATGGTGGCTAACTTGTCGCCAAACTTGGTTTGGATCCAGTCACGCAACAAGTAACGGCTACTTAAGAAGGCGAGGGTTGCGCCAATAGCGCTCGCGAAAGACACCAGCAGTAAACTGTTCCAAAACCCAAACAGCGCAGCGCCTAACAGCGTAACAACGGCAGCGCCAGGAATTGAGAAAGCCGTAATCATGACATACGCGACAAAGTAGATAGCGGCAGCGGCAATGAAATTGCTCTCGATGTAGTCATTCAAAACAGCTTGCTGGGCTTTTGCATTTTCAAGCGTTAAGTACTGGCCGAAATTGACGCCTAACAAGACGATGGTTATGACCAACACAATACCCAATATCATTTTTTTACTCATTGATACTTCCTCTAAATTTTCAATGCATACCATTAGTTTTTCAATGTATACCACTAGTATAGATAGACAGGCAAAGCATAGAATAACTTTCACCAGATATAAAAAAGCCGCAAAAATGCGGCTTAGTTATCTATATAGTTTGCACTGACAATGTTAATTGACGTGATTGATAAGCTCTTCACGACGTTGCTGCGGTATAACAGACCAATGTGTACCATTGATCGCGCCTTCTAGCGCCCATAACAGTTCAATACTGACAGAAGACGCATGCGATTCTTTGATGGCGTTAAATGCGTTTACAGAGCCAGATTCATATAAACGTTCTACAGAATCGATCCCTGCCTTTTTCAACATCCGCTCTGTAGCGAGTCGAAGGTTAGGCAGATCTTTGAGTCTAGTTGGTTTAGCAGAAGATTGTTCAGCTTTCTCTTCTTTAGCAAAACCTAGAGACGTAGTCGCAAGCTGCAAGATTTTCTCTTGGTCTCGCCATAAGCCTTCAGGTAAAGCGAAATATTTAGTAACGACAGGAAAACCACGTTTTTTGTAGACGTACGGTTGAAATCCTTGTTGTTCGAATTGTTGTGTTGTGCATTTGTCAGCTCGTATATGCAACTGGTCATTCACAACCAGGGCAAACATAGTGTCATCAGCAAAAAGCCCGAATCCACCAAACATTGAGCGTGATTTAATTTTTCCTAGGGGCTCAAATAATTTCATTGAGTCCTTTAGTATCGGTTTATCCATGTTATTTATC
>NZ_JBFRSN010001062.1:0-1811 GCF_041473595.1 Vibrio sp. 10N.222.46.A1 | reverse complement strand
GTAGATCCTCCACCAATAAGATATCTGATTACTTGCTGAATATCTTTCATAAGACCTCTAGTGAAAATATTAATGGTATCAATTAATAATACCTTTCAAAAACAGACAGCGGCACAACTAAAATAGTAATAAAACCAAACAAAAACACGCCTAACCTCTGTATTAAACAACCACTTTTATCGTTTTTTTCGCCTTCACATAGTAAACATAAAAATAGAGAAATAGGTATAAAATACCGTCCTTGAACACCTTGAATTGTAGAACTGGACATTGGCGTCCATGATATAGACAAAACCAGAAAAATGCTAAAAATGGCTACGATAATTACTAATAGCAAGAGTAATTTATGATAAACCTCCCCCTTTCTACGCCCCCAAAGCCTTCCAACATCAGAATAAAATATCAGAAATAATGAAACCCCGGCGAAGAAATAATACCATATTGGCAATTTAACGTCCAAGTATCCTAATTTCCCTATAAATGATACAGCATAGAATGCATAATTCTCTATAAAGCTATTAAATAGTAAAACAAACCATGAAAATGGTGCACTTAAAATCTGTTCAACCCTTAACAGATAGGACACCCCTTCAGGGCCAAATGGAACAGATACGTTAAAAGTCAAATAAATAGACCAAATAACAACAGAGATAAAACTTATTAGAAAAGCACCTATAAGCTTTATTCTTTTATCCTCATCACTCCAATACTTTAGCGAAAAAACAAAAAAAACCATAGATAGAGCAATATAAGGAGGCCTTGTCATTGATATTACCACCAAAAATACAGAGCTAATAATTAATAGTATTTTAAACCTGTTATTTTTTTCAATATCAAATCGACTAACCATTGCCACAAATAATGCTGCTAGTGGAAAGGAAATGGCATCCGGACTTACCGATGCCATTTGAGATATGGTCATTGGAAGCATTAAAATACTAAATAGAACAGCAACGCCTTTGTTCGCGATATAAATAGCAACTGCTGACAATAAAATTGCGATAGAGCCGTTTAATATTCTAGACAAAATCAAGGTTTCTGATACGGATAAATCTATGCTCTTTCCTAAAATAATCCCTAAACTGGAAAGTGTATATAGAAATGGGGGGTATATACTCACATTACGAGTATCACCCCAACTATTTCCTCCCCATTCGATGCTATTCAAAACCAGTGACAACTGCGTGTCTACTTTCATATCTGGTTTAAATGCGATAGGGAGGTAACCTAACTCAATTTGACTAATTTCAGGACTAGTTGTCCCGCCAACGGTATAATCGTCAACAGTATTAGGCAATAATTTTTTCTGTGGAAATAACTCTCCCTGTGATACTTGGTATGCTCTTTGATAATGACTGCCTTCATCAGCAACTTGAAATGCTGGAACTTGAAATGCAAGGTAAATCATTAATGGAAATGAGAGTAATATATATATATAACTATAGAATTTATTTTTTTTAAACCTTGAAATCACATCAAGTACCTTTAACTAAAAATACAACCTTCAGGACTTTCACATAAAACCAACAATCTCTACATTATAAATCTTTGCGATCAATGTATTTATTTCTATTTCTTTTGCAAAGGATGTAATGGAGAGTTAGTTATATCATAATGAAGTGAGCTTAATAGGAGTTGGAAACCCATAATAATAGGCATTACAGCTATCATTACAGTTCCTGTAGAAGTGACATCTCCTGTCGAAATGGAATTAAACCAACTAATAACACCGAAACAAAAACCAAATAACATCATAATAGAACCTAAAATCAACTCTATACTAGCCACATTAAAGTCACGCAGAAAGTATG
>NZ_JBFRSN010001061.1:0-2769 GCF_041473595.1 Vibrio sp. 10N.222.46.A1 | reverse complement strand
CCTACGGTATAGGCTCTAGACGGTGGAATTCCATTGCTGATAAGTGCACGCCTTACATTGTCCGCTCGCTTTTCTGACAGTTTCAGGTTGTGTTCAGCATTACCCACTTTACTGGCATAACCTTGAAGTTGGATACTGGTATTCTCGTAACGTTTTAGAAACGCAGCCATTTGACGGATTTGGCCCAGGAATACAGGTTTGATTTCTGCAGAGTCATTAGCAAACAAAATATGAAGTTCTTTTTGTTCACTAGACTCGAAATACGAGCCACAGCCATCATTATCTATTTCAGCGCCTATTTGTGTGTCTATACATAAATCGCGAGCGTTGATAACACCATCATTATCATCATCTTCGAGATCATAACTTTGTGTGGTGCTAGGAAGAGCACGATAAGTGAATTCATCATTTGTTTCAGCCATGATGTTGGAAGAAGCAACCACGAAGCATAGCGGGAGTATCGTTTTGAAGAGCTTCATTAATATTCTACCTTTTCGTTCCATTCTTGAGGGGTCTCAACACGTAACCCTGTCAATAAATTACCTGTCGCATTCATGACTCTGTATTTTGCGTATTGTACGTCATACTTAGCATCCAAAAATCCCTTACGGGCTTCGAAGAGTTCATTTTCGGTGTTAAGTAAATCGAGAAGAGTACGCTTACCAATTCGGTACTGTTTTTCGTAAGAGATAACGGTATCAGATGCTGAATCTACGTGATCTGACAAGAAATCTTTTTGCTGGACGGTTAAGTCAAGTGCGCTCCATGAAAGGCGTAAGCTTTCTTCTACATTGCGGTAAGTACTCTCACGTAGGTCTTTTGCTTTGTTAAGTTGATAAGCGGCACTTTCGGCACGGTCTTGATCGGCTCCACCGTTATAGAGATTGTACTTTAAGCGAAGCATCGCAGAAAATTCATCGCTGCTGCCTTTCGTACCACCTGCATCATCACGCCACCTTTGAGCGGCTTCAAAAGAAACAGTCGGGTAGTTGGTACTCTTAGACTGTTTGTATTGAAACTTCGCTGAATCTACGTCAGCTTGTGCAATTTTAATAACTGGGTGTTGGTTAAAGGCTTTTGCCAAAGCACCGTCGATCGTATAAGGAATAGAACCTGCATCTGCACGTGGATATACCAAGCCTAGTGGGGCTTGGCCAACAAGGCGTTTGAATTGAGTGTGGGCATCAAATAAATTATTTTGTGCTGCTAGCAAATTACCATGCGCTTTTGCAATACGAGCTTCTACCTGAGACATGTCTGCCGTAGATCCAATGCCTGAATCAACTCGTTTCTTGATATCTATATAGATATTTTTGTGCGTCGCCAGATTGTTTTCAGAAAGTGTAAGCACTTCATAAGCTTTAACGGAATCAAGATAGACTTTGGTTACTTGCAGTGCAATATCTTGAGCGCTAGATAGCAATTGATAACGGACAGACTCTGCATCAGCAGCGGTACGATCAATGTCGTTAGAAGTATTCGCGCCATCCCAAATGAGTTGTGTCAACGTAATTGCTGCTTCTTTACGCGTTAGATCTGTTGAGCTCGAATTCGTCGCCAAATCTGTATATTCGTAACCAATGCCACCGTCTAAATCTATACTCGGGCGGTAAGCTCCACCAGAAGCATCGTTAAGGTAACGTTGACTAACGTACTGGTTATATGCCGCTTTGATTTCAGGGTTACTTTCTAAAGTAAACGCGACGGCTTGCTCTAAGGTTTGTGCGCTAGTCGGTAAACTGAGTGCAATAGCCAACCCTAATGTAGTCGTTTTAATCCAGTTCAATTTCAATCTCCCAAAAATGGAGTATCACCTAAGTTTGTCGCTTTTAAGCTTGAATATATCAAATTTAGATGAACCGCCAAAAAAATAACGAATGCCCAATGAGCATTCGTAAATGGTTGTAAAGTTGTTAACCGATCGTCGTACAATTTAAGTCGATTTTGAGTACTTAAATTTGATTTGAGTGTTTGGGTTATCTTTCCCTAAGACAATAACTTATATGGAAGTTTTCGTCATCTTAATTATCACTCAGTGACCGTTATCATTCGTTTACATTGTAAGTTATTAAACATGCAATTCATAGCTAGGAATTATATGACATTAGATGTTATATTGTCACTAGATTATAGAATTGATGTCACTATTTTGACGTCGCGAACAGAAAATGAGCTTAGGGATTTATATGGACATGACAGTATTGAATGCGAGCGGTGCATTAGCATTAGGTCAACGCATTGTTATTTCGATAGATGGCACAATCAAGGTCCTAGAAGACGGACAGCCATTACAAGCTGGGGATGTCGTTTTAGAATCCCAAAATGCAAATTCTGAATCTCAGATTTCAGTTAAGCGCTTTACGCCACAAGGAAAAGATGGCGATGAAGTCGATCTTGACCAAGACATTGAAAATATTTTTGCCGCTTTAGAAGAAGGGCAAGATCCTACAGAGTTAGGCGAAGAGTTCGCAACTGCTGCCGGTGTAAGTGGATCGAGCTTAGTGAGCAGTGGAACCATTGAACGAGATGGTGACGAAACTATCCCAGTTACCGAATTTGTAACAACTGGTTTCGAAGGCTTGGGTTTGTCCCGAACTCAAAGCTTGAGTTTGCTTGATCTATTCCGCTCAGTTGAAGTCGAGCCAACAGTAAGTATTGAAGACAGCCAAATTATCAATGAAGGCTCAACAGCAATTTTCGACGTAAGTTTAAGTAAAGCTTCGTCAGGCGATGTTAGCGTTACGCTAGAGACGTTATACGGAACTGCAA
>NZ_JBFRSN010001060.1:0-1005 GCF_041473595.1 Vibrio sp. 10N.222.46.A1 | reverse complement strand
GAGTAACCAACAAGCGGTGTTCCTTGGCAGTGATGGCCGAAGCTACTCCCTTGAATCTCATTCATTACCGTCGGCACGTAGCCAAGGTGAGCCAATTACAGGCCGCCTGAACGTCAGTCCGGGTTCTTCGATTCGCCAAGTGGTGATGGGAGAGAATGAACAGCTATGGTTAGTCGGTTCTGATGCTGGTTATGGCTTTGTTTGTAAGGGTAGCGATCTGCTGTCTAAGAACAAGAGCGGTAAAGCGTTAGTTAACTTGCCACAAGCTTCTGAAGTGATGTTGCCAAGCCCTATTGCAGACTTGGACAGTAACCAGATTCTGGCGATTACTAACCAAGGCCGTATGTTGTTGTTCCCTATTAAAGACCTACCTCAGCTGAGCAAAGGTAAAGGTAACAAGATCATCAACATCCCTTCTGCGAAAGCAAAAGAGCGTGAAGAGTTTGTATCGCATCTGATGGCTATTCCAGAGAATGCAACGCTGACTATTTACGCGGGTAAACGTAAACTTGGCTTGAAACCTGCGGATCTTGAAAACTTCCGTGGTGAGCGTGGTCGTCGTGGTGGTCTGCTCCCAAGAGGTTTGCAGCGTGTGACTCGCATCGATATCGATGAACCTAGTGACGCCTAGTTTTGATTGAGTTTGTCATTAGCTTTGATTGATAAAAGAAAACCCAGCTTAAGAGCTGGGTTTTTTGTATCTATACTTTTTGTCTCTGTAATTGGCGGTTTGAGTTACTCGCTATTAGCAATCAAACTAAATAAAGACTACAGGCGTGTGTCTTCGGTAATGGTGACCTTGAGTGTCTTGTTTTCACCTTTGCGCAATACACCAACATCAATGATAGTACCCGGGCGAAGGTCAGTAACAATGTCCATTACGCTCTGTCGTCCGCTAATTTGGGTGTTGTTGATGCTGATAATGATATCTTGTGCTTCAAAGCCGGCATCGGCTGCAGGACCATTCGGGTCAATGCCTAAGACAACAATACCACCGATGTTCTT
>NZ_JBFRSN010001059.1:0-4412 GCF_041473595.1 Vibrio sp. 10N.222.46.A1 | reverse complement strand
GAAATATTCCTGTTAATTAAAAGTTGAAGATAAAAAGGTGAAATTAGAGAATTTTTGCTAGAAAAAAGGGCTGAAAATCAGCCCTTTTTATAAGATTTACTTACGACGCCAAGTCGTACCTTCTGGACCATCTTCCAGAACAATACCTAGCTCGTTCAGCTTATCACGTGCAAGATCGGCATTTGCCCAATCCTTCGAAGCGCGAGAGTCATTACGTAGCTTAATTAGGCCTTCGATTTCAGCGACTTCGTCATCGTTACCTGCTGTATCGCCTTGCAAGAAAGCTTCTGGATCTTGGTGAAGAATACCGATGATGTCTGCCAGTTCACGCATCAACGCACCTAGTGCACTTGCTTTTTCTATGCTTTCAGTCTTGATACGGTTGATTTCACGAGCCATTTCAAACAGCACTGAATAAGCTTCAGGTGTGTTGAAATCATCGTTCATCGCTGTAGAGAAACGAGTCACATACTCTTCACCACCAGCAGGGGCTGCGGTAACGTCTAGACCACGAAGTGATGTATAGAGACGTTCAAGTGATGCACGAGCCTGATTTAGGTTATCTTCGCTGTAGTTTAGTTGGCTACGGTAGTGACCAGACATTAGGAAGTAACGAACTGTCTCTGCATCGTAATGCTGAAGTACGTCACGGATAGTGAAAAAGTTACCCAGTGACTTAGACATTTTTTCTCTGTCTACCATCACCATGCCACTGTGCATCCAAGTATTCACATACTGGGTGCCATGTGCACAGCAAGATTGTGCGATTTCGTTCTCGTGGTGAGGGAACTGTAGATCCGAACCACCACCATGAATATCGAAGTGATTGCCAAGAATAGACGAGTTCATTGCTGAACACTCAATGTGCCAACCTGGACGACCTGGACCCCATGGCGATTCCCACGTCGGTTCACCAGGCTTAGACATCTTCCAAAGAACAAAGTCTAACGGGCTACGTTTTGCAGAATCGATGTCAACACGGGCGCCCGCTTGAAGCTGGTCAAGATCTTGCTTAGAAAGCTTACCGTATTCGTCAAACTTCTTAACTTCGAACATCACGTCACCGTTGCTTGCAACGTAAGCAAAGCCACGTTGAATTAGCTTTTCTACTAACTCAATGATCTCTGTGATGAATTCAGTCGCACGAGGCTCGACATCTGGGCGTTTCATGTTCAATGCATCGAAGTCCGCGTGCATTTCACCGATCAGACGCTCAGTCAGAGAGTCACAAGACTCGCCGTTTTCATTAGCGCGCTTGATGATTTTGTCATCGATATCAGTGATATTACGAACGAAATTCAAATCGTAACCAAGGTAACGCAGGTAACGAGTTACCACGTCAAATGAAACGAACGTGCGGCCATGACCAATATGACAGAGATCGTATATGGTTACCCCACAGACATACATACCGACTTTGCCAGCTGTAATTGGTTTGAATTCCTCTTTCTGTCTTGTGAGCGTGTTATATATCTTCAGCATGATCTCTATCTATTTTATGGATTAATCAAAAATAAGATCGCAGTATAACAAGTCATACCTTAATAGGTAATCCCCCAAAGCAGGAATTACCTCAAACATCCGAGTTAAGTTAATGATTTGGTGATTTGAAAGTCCGCCAACATGCGCTAGAATTCGAACTTCATATTAAAAAGACAGTAAGGTAACAATCATGATCATCCTTCACACAAATTTTGGTGACATCAAAGTTCAACTTAACGAAGAAAAAGCACCAGAAACAAGCGCAAACTTCCTACAGTATTGCCGTGACGGTTTTTACGACAACACGCTATTCCACCGTGTTATCGATGGTTTCATGGTTCAAGGCGGCGGCATGACTTCTGGCCTTAAAGAAAAAACAACTCGCGCGACTATCAAGAACGAAGCAAACAACGGCCTAGCGAACAAAGTGGGGACGCTAGCAATGGCTCGTACTATGGAACCGCATTCAGCGAGCTCTCAGTTCTTCATCAACGTTAACGACAACTCTTTCCTAAACTTCCGTAGCGAAAGCCTAGACGGTTGGGGCTACTGTGTATTCGCAGAAGTTGTTGAAGGCATGGACATCGTAAACAAGATCAAAGGTGTTAGCACTGGTTCTATGGGTATGCACCAAGACGTACCTCTAGAAGAAGTGATCATCACTGGTACTACAATCGAAGCTTAATTCACCGCTTTCGGTTAGTATTGATGAGCCGATAAAATCAGGATATAGGGAGCGAATCGCTCCCTTTTTTTAGATCTATGAAAACATATTTTATATCAGACCTACACCTTGCTCCGTCGCGACAAGACATCACAGACTGCTTCTTAACCTTCATGAAGAATGAGGCCGTAGAAGCGGATGCACTCTACGTGTTGGGTGATCTTTTCGAATTCTGGATTGGTGACGACGATACAAGCGAGTTCGCGAATTCAATTCGCCAAACGTTTATAGACTTAGTTAACACTGGCGTACCTTGCTATTTCACACAAGGCAATCGGGACTTTTTAGTTGGCAAAAAATTTGCGAAACAAACAGGCGTACAACTTCTAGATGAAGTGTCTACTATCGATATCTACGGACAAAAAGCAGTGGTATTGCATGGTGATACTCTGTGTACCGAAGATATAAAGTACCTCGCCTTTCGTGAAAAAGTTCATCAGCCCTGGTTACAATGGGTCTTTAATAGAATTCCATTTTTTATCAAAAAGAAAATTGTCTCCAAGGTTCAGTCTGATATCAAAGATGACAAGCAGACAAAGTCACTCGATATCATGGATGTAACACAGCAAGAAGTCGAAAATGTGATGAAACAACACAACGTCGATTTGATGATCCACGGTCATACTCACCGTCCAAACATACACTCCTATAGTGCTAGTAATTGCACTAAAACCCGTATCGTATTGGGTGATTGGTATACCCAAGGATCAGTTCTGGTGTTCACTCCGCAAAGTTTTGAACTACAGAATCGCGAGTTTAGCAATCGCTTTTAGCATCACGCTTAAACTTTCACTTTTATTATTATCATCGGTCAGATTTTCTTCACTTGTATATGGTAATTTCTCCTGAATTAGCTATTATTTGTCTATCAAAAATAAACCGAACACAGTACCAAGTTGAAATATTCATACGTAGCGCGTCAACCAATACTCGATGCAGACAAGAAGACCATAGGTTACGAGTTGCTATTTAGGGATGGTCCTAAGAACACTTTCCCTGAAGTAGAGCCGGAGCTCGCTACTAGCCGTTTGCTTTCCGACCACTTCTTATCTACCCACTATAATACATTGGGCGATAAGCTTGGATTCGTTAATTTTCCATATGCAAGCTTGGTTAACCTAGTCCCGACTCTATTTCCGAAAGAGAGCTTAGTTGTCGAGGTACTGGAAGACTGTGAGCCAACAGACGAACTGCTAGAAGCCATCATCACAATTTATGATGCGGGTTACACGATCGCGTTAGATGACTTTGTGCCTAGCAAAGCATGGAAACGCTTCTTACCTTACGTATCAATTATCAAATTCGACATACGTTTGATCTCAATCGCTAAAGCTGCGATGTTCATGAACACTCTGAAAGACTTGAATATCGAGTTTCTAGCGGAGAAAGTAGAAACTCACGAAGAATACCAAGAAGCAATCCAAGCCGGGTTTAACTACTTTCAAGGCTACTTTTTCAGTAAGCCGGAGATGATCCAAACTCGCGCATTAAACCCTGCTTTTTTAACCATTGTTCAACTGTTGAAAGAGATTGCCAACGATCCTATCAACTTTGCCGAAGTAGAGCGTTTGATTACCCTTGATATGACTATGTCGTATAAGCTGCTCTCTTACGTAAACTCCGCTGGTGGCTCATCAACACCGATTCGTTCATTCCACCAAGCGCTTGTTTATCTTGGTGAACAAAAACTACGTAAGCTAGTGTCACTGGTTGCTATCGCATCCGCGAAAGAAGATAAACCAGACTCACTTTATGGTTTAGCCGTGATACGCGCGCGCCAATGTGAACTGTTGGTCGAGAAAATGAACGTTAAGGTTGAGCCCGGGCAAGCCTTTTTAACTGGCATGTTCTCGCTGCTCGACTCCCTATTCGATCTGCCGTTAGTAAAAGTACTGGACTCGGTGCCGATCGATGATGAGATTAAACAAGCCTTGATTGAGCGCAAGGGTATATTAGGTGCCATTTTGGCGATGGTCATAGCTTATGAACAAGCTCGCTGGGATGAAGCAACGCGCATTCGTAAACTGCTCAAACTCAACGAAGCAGAGCTAGGTCAAGCTTATGACGAAGCAACCTCTTGGGCCCAAGACCTGCTGTCTCCTACTTTGAAATAGTTCACGTCACACAGCAACTTCAATCGAAACTCAGCTTTGGTGAGCAGTCGTTTCTTGATAAACTCCAACACATTCATTTATGGCCTCTTAAC
>NZ_JBFRSN010001058.1:0-274 GCF_041473595.1 Vibrio sp. 10N.222.46.A1 | reverse complement strand
GGATGGTCAGTTTGATCTTCTACAAATGAAAGTATACTCTCTGCGAAGCCGACTAATATTAATGCTAGATACGGATACTGAAATTAAGTTAATAGTAGAAAGTCTAACTCAAGAACTAGTAGTTAGTGCTGTAAATGAAGATGTCAATGATAAGGACTTTCTAGCATACTTGGATCAGAACCGTGCACAGTTTGTCCTAGTAGCTGACCAATTTTGGTCTCAAGTCCAATCTCGACTTAATTAATATTGTAAATACTTAATAGTATGGCTACAA
>NZ_JBFRSN010001057.1:0-340 GCF_041473595.1 Vibrio sp. 10N.222.46.A1 | reverse complement strand
TACGTTCACCGTATTGGCCGTACAGGTCGCGCTGGTAAACAAGGTCATGCGATTTCTTTCGTTAACCGCGAAGAAGAGTTGACTGTTGTTCAAGTTGAAACACTGATTCAACAACGTATTCGCCGTGTTGAACAACCGGGTTATGAACCGAAGAAACGTGATGCTTACATCGAGAAGCTGAACACTAAATCGGCGTACAAAAACCGCCAAGGTCGTAAGAACAACGCGAACGAAGAGCCTCAAGATCAAGCAAGCGCAGAACGTCGTTTGACTATGATGAAGCGAATTAAAAACCGTCGTAAGTAAAATTACGGTTGGTAATGGAAAAGAGCCACTGTAT
>NZ_JBFRSN010001056.1:0-985 GCF_041473595.1 Vibrio sp. 10N.222.46.A1 | reverse complement strand
GTACCATCTTTATAGCTATAACCGAGCAATGTTAATTGCTTAACCATCTTAAATTTATGCACTCTCAAGAAAAACAGGTCACCTTTCTTCTGCTCACCAAGATGCGGATCTTCCATAAGGGCTCGAATAGCATTATCTAGATCCGTTTTTTGGTTCTTGTGTAATTTCTTGACCGCCTTCTTAAAAGTAGGTGTCTGAAGAATGTTGGTAATCTTAGTCAAAAGAGTAAGCCTCTAATTTACCTGCTTCCTTCTCAGCTTTTGCTATGACTGCTTGCTTTACGAACTCATAAGGTAGATCGGGGTTGTCTTCCATCATTTTCCCGATTTTAGCCCAGTGCTCAATTTGTTTTGGTGTAGTGCGGTTTAGTGCTTTAGCCATTATCGCTGCCTTATCAAAAAGATCTTGGTCAATACGTACACTTGCAGTAGCCATAATATGTCTCCTAATTTAGTTTGTATCTATATTGTAGTAAATCGCCACGGGTGTTGCAAATTGCGCCATGACAAGCATTTAAGCAGACTGTTACGCTTGTAATTTTCTACTTGGATTAGTTTCAGTGATTTCGGTCGTAGGTTTGAGTGTATAGGTAGTGTTGTCAGCGACTCAATTAGGCATTATGTGCTTCAGGCAGAATATCTTATGGAGGAGATAGTGAAAGATCCAGATGTCGAATTTTCCAAGTGGAAGCTAGAGAGGAAAAAAGGGAGTCTCAGATTTACTGCTCGTACATCATTTCCAGCAATCTTAGGCGTGATGGTAGGTCAAAGTATTGAGCCGTTGTTTATGTCAGAAACAGCTTGGGGCTGGATACAAACTACCGATGTATTAATGAGTGGTTTCTGGAGCTCGATTGGTGCTGTCCCCTTAAGTTATGCAATATGGTTTTGGCGTGAGAAGAAGTATAAGCATCATGTCGCTAATCTTCAGCAACGCACATAATAAATCCTTTAAGGCGGATTCTTATATGGACCTCTGGCCAAAT
>NZ_JBFRSN010001055.1:0-821 GCF_041473595.1 Vibrio sp. 10N.222.46.A1 | reverse complement strand
TTAAAACACGAAACTACAGTGCCTTCGTATCAACAAATCAAAAGTGAACTACCCGAATACAGCTACTTCGCTAATTAAACGCCCTAGCCACTCGGCCGTTGCTGCTCAATTCGTAGTGACCAATATAGGCTGGGATAAATACCGATTGCCCTTTGGTGAGGGTTAAGTGCTCGCCTTTCTGACTCATTAGCACTAGGTCATCATCTATTGCCATTAAAATTTCAGCGCCACTTGTGATAACTTCTTCTTGATGAGGACGATGAAAGATATTGAAATTGAAGTCACTGACCGGGATATCATAACAATCACATTTACCCAGTTTTGATGGCTCTAACAACAAGCCTTCGAACGGAATTGGCGTGAATTTTGTGCAGGCGACTAACTCAGCGACATCAATGTGTTTTGGCGTTAAACCTGCTCGTAGCACGTTGTCTGAATTTGCCATAATCTCAAGCCCGGTACCTTTAATGTAAGCGTGCGGAGTGTTCGCATTCAAATACATCGCTTCACCTGGCTTTAGTGTGATCAAGTTAAGCAGCAGAACACAAAACAGACCGATATCGTTCGGGTACTGATGGCTAAGTTCAATGATCAATGCAAATTCTGTTTGATCTTGGTGAGCCTCTGCGTAAGTCAGAAGTTGCTCTAGCGCTTGATGTTTACATTGGTCATTAAGCGTTAATAGATCACGGAAAAACGCTTCTAAACCTAGAGAGTCAAGGTGGGTCCCAAACTCTTCAATCAAGCCAGCGAGCACGCTAGAGTCTAATCTTCTGAACAAACCTAATATTTCATTAAATTCTCGAAAGCCATTCATCGCT
>NZ_JBFRSN010001054.1:0-285 GCF_041473595.1 Vibrio sp. 10N.222.46.A1 | reverse complement strand
CCATCAGGTTGTGGTAAATCGACGCTATTACGCTGTATCGCGGGTCTAGAAGATATTACGTCTGGTGATTTGTACATTGGTGATCAACGCATGAACGATGTTGAGCCATCAAAACGTGGTGTGGGTATGGTATTCCAATCTTACGCGCTCTACCCGCACCTAAATCTCTACGACAACATGTCTTTTGGTCTTAAACTGGCAAACGCCGATAAAGCTGAAATTGACAAGCGTGTAGAACATGCTGCAGAAATCCTTCAGCTTGGTCACCTTCTTGAACGTCAACCT
>NZ_JBFRSN010001053.1:0-643 GCF_041473595.1 Vibrio sp. 10N.222.46.A1 | reverse complement strand
GAACGTACAGGGGCTGAAACTCTGGCTTCAACAAACTTTGAAACTGACGGACTTGAATCTCAAGGGCTGTCCGAAACTCAAAGTATTGCTCTTTTCGATATCATTGCTCTTGCGCTTGTTTCAGGTGAAACCAACGTTATTGAGTTTGAACAGGATGAGCCTATTGAAACCGGGGGCGTTTTAACCATTGACGATCCGGACGTTACCTTTATCGCCAAAGATGCGGAAGGCGAAAATGGGGTCGGGTCTTTTGTCGTTAATGAGGATGGCTCGTGGACATTCGTGGCCAACAGTCCATTTGATGAACTTGCTGATGGCGAGCAAATTCAAGATACGACGACAGTGCAAACCTCCGACGGTGGCGAACAAGTCATCACCGTCACCATCATTGGTACTGATGATGCGGCAGTCGCTACCGATGACTCGGGCAGTGTGACTGAGGACATTGATGTAGATGAGATCACCAATCAATTAGTGACGTCTGGTCAGATCGTAATTACAGATGTAGACAGCGACACTCCTACCTATTCAGCTGACGGTGAGTTTAACCTCGTAGGTTCAACAAACGAATCACAGCTAGGCGTATTGAGCATCGACCCTGATGGTGCTTGGACTTACGTAGTTAACAACGACGATGTTCAGT
>NZ_JBFRSN010001052.1:0-2426 GCF_041473595.1 Vibrio sp. 10N.222.46.A1 | reverse complement strand
GGTTGAGGTCACATGCTTGTTTGCCCATTCCATGATGGTTTTTAGATGATCCCAATAGATTACGTCTTCAAATTGAACCAAGCCAAGTGGCGCACCAGTGATGATCAATCCATCAAAGTTTCTCCCTTTGACCATTTCAAATTGACGGTAGAAGTTATCAAGGTGTTCTGTCGGCGTGTTTTTACTTGGTCGGTCATCAATACGCAACAGCTCTACATCGACTTGCAATGGGCTGTTGGATAGTAGGCGTAAGAATTGAGTTTCAGTTTCAATCTTCTTTGGCATTAGGTTGAGGATCAAGACTCGAAGTGGACGAATTTCCTGTGTCGATGCTCTTGATAACGGCATAATAAAGATGTTTTCTTCACGAAGAACATCAGATGCTGGCAATTGGTCTGGAATGCGAATAGGCAAAGCTTTCTCCCTAAGCTAGATATGTAGACGTCTATACATCTAAATCTATAGTAGTTTGATACGCTTGTCGATATACAAAATGGATAGTTGTAAATTATTTGTGTTTGCTATCAGAAGTCATCCACCGACGTCGAGGGGAGTCTCATTGTATTCAGTGATTATCTGAGTCGAGTATAAGGACTCGGTTTTCGGATGTTGAGCAACGGTAGTTATCAGAGAAAATCGTCACTATTTAAGATAAACTCATGTTTTAAAATTAGCCTGTAAAGTGACAGATGAAGTTAATACTCATTCGAGGGTTGCCCGGTTCCGGCAAGTCAACAAAAGCAAAAACCTACGATGCATTGCATGTCGAAGCGGATATGTATTACGTGAATGAGCAAGGCGACTATAATTTTGACCCAAGGCAGTTGCAGCAAGCTCATGAGTGGTGTCAAAACACGGCTGAAAATGGATTAAAGCAAGGGCTTGATGTGGTTGTTTCGAATACCTTTATTAAGCATTGGGAAATGAAAGCCTACCGCCAACTTGCACTCAAATATAAAGCAGAATTAATTATCGAAGTGTGCCGAGAGCAATATGGCACGATTCACGACATTGAACCGTCAGTGATTAAGCGTATGGCGAGAGACTGGCAAGAATAGCCTCGTTCTTCCTCTGCTGCGTGGCTGAATGGCAAATAGAATTAAATTAATAGAACAACTTCAAGGTAACGATTGAAATGGCAAAGCGCTCTGTTGTGGTCGACATGACTTCTTATGGTATCTATTCCACATGGGATTCCAAATCTAAAGATCTTCCAAAAATCCAAGAGTTCACCACCACCGTTGATGCTGAAATCGACGTAGAGTTTGGCTATATCCTGAACATCAAAAAAGCCAAAGGTGAGAAGATCCGTTACTGCATTTATCACCCAAACATCACCACCGACACGGGTGAAGTGCTCGAACCGTTCGATGGTGAAGAGCATGTCGGCAACAATGACTGGGATTTTTACTTAGGCGATACTATCTGGGCGCCTGTCTCCAACAAACTCGGTAAATGGCGCATGACCGTCGAGCTAAAAGGCAACATCATTGCTGATAAGACATTCGACCTTGTTGCGAAAGACGAAGGGCAGTTTTGGAAGCGTAGGGGGTTTTAGATTGGAACTTCTGTCTAAATTAAGACAACAAAAAAGCCGAGTCACACGTTACATGTGAACTCGGCTTTTTGACGTTAACTAGATGGCATTTTCTATTTCGTCAACGAGTAAGATTGTCTAGTTAACAAATAAGACAGGCTAGTTAACCAGTAAGACTATTGAGTCACGTAAGCCACAACAAACTCAGTGATTGCGACCATGTCTTTCACTGCAATGTACTCTTCAGTGGTGTGAACTTTCGCCATACCTGTAGAAAGGTTAACCGTTGTTAGGCCTTTCGCGTTGAAGTTGTTTGCATCGCTACCGCCGCCAGTGCGTTTAGTGTTTGCTGTTACGCCAAGCTTCTCGAATGCGGATTTGATAGAAAGAATGTGCGGGTGATCGTCTGCGATAACGAATGCATCGTAAGCACGAGTCGATTCGATTTCTACTTCAGCACCGAACTGTTTTGCACTCTCTTGGAATGTAGAGATCATGTGCTCAACTTGAGCTGTTAGCTTTTCTCCGTTTAGAGAGCGAGCTTCAGCCACGACTTTAAGTTCTGGCATAACGATGTTAGTCGCTTGACCGCCTTCAACAATACCGACGTTTGCCGTAGTTTCTTCATCGATACGAAGTAGATTCATCTTAGTGATCGCGTCTGCTGCCACTTGAATGGCACTGATGCCTTCTTCTGGTGCTAAACCAGCGTGAGCAGGGCGACCTTTGATTTTAGCAACAATCTTCTGCTGACCAGGCGCTGCATTTACGATAGTACCAATCGGGCCGCCTGTATCTAGAACAATAGCGTGCTCAGATTGAATGTAAGACATATCGAAGTTCAAAGAACCGAATAGACCGCCTTCTTCGAATACAGTAAACGCAATCT
>NZ_JBFRSN010001051.1:0-2360 GCF_041473595.1 Vibrio sp. 10N.222.46.A1 | reverse complement strand
CTATCCTTGTTGATGATGGCCTAATCGAAATGGAAGTTATCGCAACAACAGAAACTGAAGTTAAGTGTAAAGTTCTTAACAACGGTGCTCTAGGCGAAAACAAAGGTGTTAACCTTCCTGGCGTTTCTGTTCAACTTCCAGCTCTTTCTGAGAAAGACAAAGCTGACCTTAAGTTTGGTTGTGAGCAAGGCGTTGATTTCGTAGCTGCTTCTTTCATTCGTAAAGAAGACGACGTTAAAGAAATCCGTGAGCTTCTAAACGCTAATGGCGGCGAGAACATCCACATCATTTCTAAGATTGAAAACCAAGAAGGTGTAGATAACTTCGATTCAATCCTTGAAGCTTCTGACGGCATCATGGTTGCTCGTGGTGACCTAGGTGTTGAAATCCCAGCTGAAGAAGTAATCTTCGCTCAGAAGATGATGATCGAGAAGTGTAACCGCGCACGTAAGATGGTTATCACTGCAACTCAAATGCTTGACTCGATGATCAGCAACCCACGTCCAACTCGTGCAGAAGCGGGTGACGTTGCGAACGCAATCATGGATGGTACTGATGCAGTAATGCTTTCTGGTGAAACTGCTAAAGGTAAGTACCCAGTTGAAGCTGTTACTATCATGGCTCAAATCGCGAACCGTACTGATTCAGCTCTTAAAGCTGAGCTAGGTTCTCGTCTAGACAGCCCACGTCTACGCATCACTGAAGCAGTATGTAAAGGCGCTGTAGACACAGCAGAGAAGCTAGCTGCTCCTCTAATCGTTGTTGCAACTGAAGGCGGTAAGTCTGCACGTTCAGTACGTAAGTACTTCCCAACTGCAAACATCCTTGCTCTAACAACTAACGAAAAGACAGCTGCACAGCTAGTTCTTACTAAAGGTGTTAAGCCAGTTCTTGTTGACTCTATCGAGAACACAGACGCGTTCTACATCAACGGTAAAGAAATCGCTCTACAATCTGGCCTAGGTAACAAAGGCGACATCGTAGTTATGGTTTCTGGTGCTCTAGTCGCTTCTGGTACTACAAACACAGCATCTGTTCACGTTCTATAAGAATGAACCGATTCGCATAAAATATAAAAGAGGGCTTCGGCCCTCTTTTTTTATGAAACAAAATCTTGCCTAACTTTTCAGTACGCTGTATTATCAATCACATTAGAACTACGTACTGTTAAACTCCAATAAACTCTTCCTAAGAAACGGATTAGCAGACTAGAAATCAAATATACATGAGGTTTGTAATGTCTAGTCCTACGCTTACTGACAAAGTATCAAAGATGATTCGCCAAGATATTCTCAATGGTGAATTAACCCCAGGTAAAAAACTCGTTGTAGCTGATCTCAAAGCACGATACAACGTCGGCGCATCTCCAATTCGCGAAGCCTTAGTGCAGCTATCTTGGAGTAAATACGTAAAGCTAGAGCCACAAAAAGGCTGCTGGGTATCACCGGTATCAAAAAAAGAACTCAATGACCTATATGAAAGCCTTCGTGTTGTCTCTTCTGTTCTGCTTAAAAAGGCAATTTCAGCAGGCGATGAAAGCTGGGAACTGGAAGTATTAACCTCCTACCACAAGCTATCACGCATACAATATGTCTCAGAAGAGTTTGATTGTGTTGAGTGGGAAGAACGTCACCAGCAGTTCCATGCAGCGTTACTTGAAGGCGCAGACTCAGAGAACATGTTTAAGTTCTTTGATGATCTTATCAATCAAGTAAAACGCTACCGCTTCCTAGCGATGTCAGCGAAAAGCGCATCTGATGATCTGTTCAATATTGATGAGCATGAAATGATCATGAAGCTGGTACTTGCTAAAAATGTCGATCAAGCGACAGAACTATTGGATCAACACCTGTTAAGTTCAATGAAGCGAATTGAAGAAGTTATCGAAGCCGCATAATGTCAAGATAGATTCTAACCACATAAAAACTGAGCCTAATAGCTCCGTTTTTTATTTCCAGTATTACGACTGAACTACCACCCAAAAAACTCTTTGTGATGAGTATTGAGTAGCACAACCATAGGTAAAAAATACAATGCACTCAGTTGAAAGCCAAGAACGGCTAATGTACCTATGGTTAACCTCACTAAAAAATCGACAAACATACCACGCCTCTTTCAATCAGACTGTATGATCCCTAAACCCTTGCTTCAGCGAACCTAATTCAACTAATGCCTTTCAAGACTTTGATAGGGTTAGCTAACCAGTTGAATTAAGTTAACGGTGCCATCCTTTTACATCTAGCAAACACTCTATTAATCGCATCTTTTATCATAAGATGACATGAAGCAAGACTATTTGATTATTGTTCAGTTTAGCTCAAATCACCGCGAGCATTAGACTTTAGTCTAATCATATAAAC
>NZ_JBFRSN010001050.1:0-935 GCF_041473595.1 Vibrio sp. 10N.222.46.A1 | reverse complement strand
CGGTGGAACGATTACTTACCCAAGAGCACAAAAAACACGCACCACTATCTCAAAACTGCCTCTTGAGTGCCTGGTATTAGAAACGGATGCCCCGGATATGCCCATGCATGGAAAACAAGGAAATGTTAATCATTCCAAGTATTTAGTTACGATCTTAAATGAACTGTTTTTGCTTAGAAAAGAACCGAAGCAATCGGTTGCAGCGCAAATTTGGCAAAATAGCCATCGCGCATTCGGTATATGTGAATAAAATCGAAGGTTTTTGTTTATCGTTTGCGTAAATTGCACTTGGCTTGTGATTCGGCTCACATTTACGTGTGAATGGTACATGAATCTTCTACGAAAGTGTGAGGACGGCATTACTTTATTAGTGGTCGCATGAGTATAATTGCCTCCGCTTTATAGCCCCATTTTGTAACACGCCAATAAATAACTAATAAGGAAGTCATAAACTATGAGCCTGTTTATGAGCCTCGTCGGAATGGTTGCACTGATTGCAATCGCAGTACTACTATCCGACAACCGCAAAGCAATTAATCTAAGAACAGTGGGTGGCGCTTTCGCTATCCAATTCGCACTTGGTGCATTCGTACTTTACATCCCTTGGGGTCGTGATCTACTTGCAGGTTTCTCTGCTGGTGTAGCAAACGTGATCGACTACGGTAAAGATGGTACTGGCTTCCTATTTGGTAGCCTTGTTAACTTCTCAGTTGACGGTATCGGATTCATCTTTGCATTCCAAGTTCTACCAACACTAATCTTCTTCTCTGCTCTTATCTCTGTACTTTACTACATTGGTGCGATGCAAGTTGTAATCAAGGTTCTTGGTGGTGGTCTTCAGAAAGCTCTAGGTACTTCTCGCGCCGAGTCTATGTCTGCAGCTGCAAACATCTTCGTTGGTCAAACGGAAGCGCCTCTAGTTGTTCGTCCATTTG
>NZ_JBFRSN010001049.1:0-1177 GCF_041473595.1 Vibrio sp. 10N.222.46.A1 | reverse complement strand
TCGCTGAAGACCCTTACGCTGAAGCCTATGCGTTGGCACTTGAGTGCGCGAATCGGTCGCCAGATGTTGTCGCTGCTAATAAGAAACTCTACAACAAGACTTGGTGGTCCAGTCCTGGGTTCGCCTTATTTTACGAGACTTGGTATCAAATAAAGGTAGGGGTAGGTAAGAACAGAGCAATTGCTGCTCAACGTGAAATTCATCGAGACAAGGCGCGTCCATACGTCGCTAGAAGGTTCAAATAGCGCTTGTAAAGTAATAACGGGTATTCCCATTGTTTATAGGGCTTTGCGGTAACCTTAGATCAATTTAATGTCTAAGGCTAAATGAGCAATCTGATGAACAAAACTTTTACTTACTCGCTAGCTGCCACCGCAATTTTTACAAGTTTAAATGCTTTCGCAAGTGGTCTATTTTTACAAGAAGCTGTCGTCGCCAATGCCGGTACAACTGGCGCAGGTGACGGTGTTTACTCTCGTTCAGCTGCTGCGATGTGGACCAACCCAGCAACCATGTCTCACATGGGCGAAAGCAAAACGACTATCAATACCATGGCGTTTGACCTTGAGATGAAATATCAAGACAACCAAGACTCTAGCGGTGATGGTAAAGGCCATTCAGTGTTGCCTTCATTTGGTGCTTTCCACGCGCATCAAGTAACAGACCAACTGCACCTTGGTATCGCACTTGGCGCTGTTGGTGGCTCAAGCCTTGATTACGGTAGCGATTGGGCAGGTGCTGCCCTTCTAGAAGAAATTACTCTGACCGCAATGCAAGTGAATCCATCACTGAGTTATAAGCTGAATGACCAATGGTCTGTTGGCGCAGGTATTCAATTGAGTTGGGCTGCATTACAACAGTCATCTTCTCTTTTTATAGCCAAGCAAGATACTGACTGGGCTTATGGTTATAACCTTGGTGTTATGTACACTCCAACAGAGAAGTTAAAATTGGGTGCGAGTTACCGCTCGAAACTAGAGCACGAATTTAACAATGATGTGAATGTCTTTACTGGCGGTAAACGTTCATTGAATACTGGTATTGATGTACCTGAACTCGTTGATGTCAGTGCAAGCTATGCATTGAATTCTCAATTAGATTTATTGGCAAGCATCCAGTTTCATCGTTGGAGCCAATGGGACAATACTGTTTTGGATCTAGGTACCAACGAAAATGG
>NZ_JBFRSN010001048.1:0-1995 GCF_041473595.1 Vibrio sp. 10N.222.46.A1 | reverse complement strand
AATCCAGCCAAGCCAGAAAAAGGTTTTAAAAATTGAAAGCATGATCGATTCCAGATAAATGTTTAGCGTAATTTAGGTGGAGTTGTACTATGATTCAAATTAATTGTTTTAATTATAATTATGAATGATATGGGATTGGTTTGTGGCTGACTTTAACTGGAAAGGAATTGATCTTAACTTATTGATTGCACTACAGGCACTGTATAAAACGAACAGTGTGAGCAAAGCGGCTGAGCGTTGTTATGTCAGCCAATCAGCGATGAGTCATAGCTTACAAAGACTGCGAAAGTTGTTTGATGATCCTCTGTTTGAGCGTGTCGGTAGCAAGATGGAGGCGACCGACCGAGCCATTGAATTATCGAGCACCGTCGATGCGTTGCTTAATACTATTCAATCTGAAGTTCTGTTGTCCAAAATGTTCGAAGTTGATAGTTATAAAGGCAGCTGGAAGATCGGACTTACCGATTACGCGGAACAGATGTTTGGCCCAATGATCTTCGATTTTATTAAACAAGCTTCGCCAAACTCTCAAGTCGCATTTCTTAACGTTAATCGAAACAATTACCAGCAGGTATTTGAAGAGGCTAAGCTAGACATTGCGATAGGCAGTTTTGGTGAAGTGCCTAAGCTATATGGCATTGAACATCTCTATACCGAGCAACATGTTTGCTTGCTTGATGCATCCGTTTTGGATGTTGAGTTGCCTATGTCATTACAATCATTTGTCTCTGTGGAGCACGCCTTAGTGTCTCCTAATGGTGCCTTAAAAACGGCAGTTGATACTAAATTGTCTGAATTGGGCTACACCAGAAAAGTGGCGATATCTTCAAGCAACTTCTTAACGGTAAAACGATTGATCAGTGGCAGAAAGCTATTGTGCATTGTGCCTAAGTTAGTCGCTAGAAATGCCCCTAATGTCGACAGTTCACTGATAGCCGTTGCTCCGCCGATAGATGTTCCTGATTTTGATATACAGCTGGTTTATCGTAAGGGAAAGCAATTAGATGACAAAAACACTCACTTGAGGAAAGTGATCTCTCAAGCGGTTGAGATTGTCATTGCGGCTGAGTGATTGATGACGCGTTTCTTTTTAGCAAATAACCAATTAAGTGCCAAAGAGCAACTACCATTAGAGCGCCTATATACCCATCTATTGCGTAGTGCCACGCTAAGTGAACGGACCCAACTTGGACAAAGAAAGCGTAAACCCACGCAATATATCCCCAGTTTTTGTTTAACCGGAATGTGGTCATAGCCATTAACACTGCGATTGTTACATGCAAACTTGGCATGGCGGATATGCCCGTTCCTCTGCCTCTTATTCCTGTCACATAGCTATCCCAAAGCATATCCTGCGCGGATAGCATCCAAAGTGGGAATAGATTCGCTTGCTTTAACTGGAGGTCTTGCGCTTGTAGACGTTCCATTAACCTAAGATAGAGATCTTGTTCATAGAAGTGGTGAAAGTAGGCGGGTCCCGCAGACGACAACAGCGTCGCTATGACGTTACCTAGGAGAAACCAAGATATCAAAAAGGTGAGGATAAATTGGTTACGCAGGTGGTCATTTTTCCGATAGACAATGAAAAAAAGTAACATCCCCCACATAAGAAAAAACCATAAATTGTATAGAAAATTAATCACTAGAGTTGAAGCCGCATTCGGCAGGAAAAAATGTGTTATTTCCCATGGGGATACACCGAAGTGCAGCCACTTATCTAAATGATAAAAGGTAAGATCTAGATTGTATGGATTGAAGTGAGGTATCAGTGATTTTATAAACGTATAGCTCGAGAATGAGATGTTTAAAACGAGCATTAACAAAACAAAATAAATAGGCTTGGATATAGGAAATAGCAGCGATTTCACTTTTTTTATTAACCGTATCGTTGGTTTTTTTTCTCGTTTAAACATTAAATAGCAATAGTAATACGTAGCCCAAACAGTAAAAGTGACAGAGCAAATTGTAATCAAAACATCGATATAGCTATAGATG
>NZ_JBFRSN010001047.1:0-3951 GCF_041473595.1 Vibrio sp. 10N.222.46.A1 | reverse complement strand
TCACCAAAGGTTTCCACATATCGAGTGAAGGTTTCGTTATTTTGTAAAACATCAAGAATAAAAATAAGAACAGACTGGGTAACAAAAAACGCACAAAACTGAGTAACGAGATTGGCATCACTTCAGATAGATACTTGGCCATCAAGCCACTCAAAGACAAACTGAACGTCGACAACAACATGAAAGTCGTCGCCTTGGTAATATCAGACATAATTATCACCTCCTATGACACCTATTTTAGAAGCGTGACGTGATGAAAAATAGCGAGTAATATTAACCATAACTGTAAGGAAAACTTACCAATGAAGAAACTCGTCCCGCTTAAATCCGTTTATGCTTTCATTGCTGTTGCTGAAACCGGCAGCATGACCGACGCTGCTCGAGTGTTGTATGTCAGTCATTCTGCAGTAAGCCAAGCCATCAAATCACTAGAGCAACTGGTTAATAAACCGCTATTTCAGCGAGTAGGTCGTCGTGTTGTTCTTAATGCCGCCGGTAAGCGATATTATCGAAAGGTTGCGCCCGCACTTGAACAGGTGATAGAAGCCACCGAAGAGCTTGCCAGAACGCCTAACGATCACCGCATTACCCTCAACATGGTGAACTCACTCGCCATGCACTGGTGGATCCCGCGAGTCTCGGAATTCCAAAGCTTTGCCCCCTCTCTTGATATTCGTATATCCACGCTAACGGGCACTTTCGACATAGAGCAGGAAGGTGTCGACATCGCGCTGGTGCACGGTAAACCGAGCGAGTGGGACCGATATTACAGCGAAAAGCTCGGTGACGATGATCTGGTATTGGTGTGCAGCCCAGCACTATTGAAAAACCAAATGGGATTAAGCGTTGAACAACTGGTGAAACAAAACCCAACCATTGGTGTCTTCAACCCAAGAAGACAGCATGACTGGCAAGTGTGGTGCGATCATTACCAAATACCCATGCCGACGTTCCACAGTAACTTGACGTTCGATGTCTCGATTCAAGCCGTACAGGCTGCCATTCGTTCGCTTGGTGTATTAGTCACTCACCGCTTGTTTGTGAAAGATGACATCAGCCATGGCATGTTGGTCGAAATTAGTGAGCCAGTGGCTAACCCCCATCAAGATTTCTATTTCGTTTGTCCAAAAAACAAATTAAAACAAGAAAGTGTGCTAAAACTGAGAACATGGTTGAGGCATGAATTCACACGCTCAGAGACAAAACTCAGCGAGTAACTAATCATCAAGTAACAAACCAACTAGTAACAACTCATCTAGTAACCAACCATCTAACTTACAGAGGCCATTATGATTATTACCACCACACAATCTGTCGAAGGCAAACGCATTGTCGATTACAAAGGGGTTATTGCCGGAGAAGCCATTCTAGGGGTTAACGTATTCAAGGATATGTTTTCAGGTATTCGAGACTTCGTCGGTGGACGTTCTGGCACCTATGAAAAGGAACTGGAGAAAGCACGTAACTACGCATTCAAAGAGCTAGAGCAGAAAGCGATTGAAGCGGGTGCAAACGCAGTTGTTGGTGTCGATATCGATTATGAAGTCTTAGGAACAGGTAATGGCATGTTGATGGTATCAGCCAGCGGAACAGCGGTTGTCGTCGCTTAATCGAATCTGAAATCATGTGATTCAATAAATGCTTATTCCAACGTTCGGTTTGTTTATCACCAGAAGGTTGGAATAAGGATAAGCCGTGGCTGAAGTGAATTTAACTCGTTCTGCCTTCTTGCTCAGAGATGATCTCATCAAAAGAGGCAATTCGAGCGAGGAACGTCCCCTTGTCTTTCGGTAATATAGAGCTTGCCAAAGGCAGGTCAGCCTTCATCGCGTCGACCGCCCTTCCACGTACCAACACTTCAAAATGTAAGTGAGGCCCTGTTAAACGGCCTGTTGCACCCGACAACGCAATTTCCTGCCCACGCTTAATCTGTTGCCCTTTCTTAACCAAGAATCGACTCAAATGCAGATAACGAGTTTTGTAAACACTGTTATGTTCTATCACTATGTATTTCCCTGCGTATGGATGGTCACGAAGTGCCACAACCCTACCGTCTCCCGTTGAATAAACGGGTGAACCCACAGGTGTGGCGAAATCAGTACCATTATGCGGCGATACACGTCCAGTCACAGGATGCTTTCGGAATGGGTTGAATGATGAAGTGATTCTTCGGAATTGTTTGTCTATTGGGTATCGATTGAAAGCTTGCTCAAGGCTATTCCCTTCTCGGTCATAGAAACGTCCATCCGCAGCAAGAAAAGCCGCCACTTCCCTATTTCGTAGCTTGATAGAGACCCCTTGCACTTCAGTCTTACCCGTTAAGTGATCTTCCATGTATTGCTCTTTAACCAAAACATTAAAGCTGTCGCCAGCTCTGAGATCTTTGGAGAAGTTAATTTTATCTTTCAGCGTTCGAGTGATATTGGCTATCTGGGCACTGGTTAAACCGGCCTTGTAAGCTGACGTGGAAAAACTACCCTGCACCGCACCTGCGTACAGCTTTTCTTTCCATTCCCCAGGAGTCTCGATGAACTGATAACTAAAACTACCGTCATCATTTTCTGTGTAAACAGCCTGCTCAACCAAGCTCTCATGGTAAATCAATTCGACTAGCTGCTTAGAGTCACTATCCAACAACAACTCTAGATGATCACCAGGCTTGATCGTGTCCAGTTTCAGTGATTCTAGATCGGCCTCAAGTATCTTTTGAGCCGTTCCGTAAGGGAGTTTCCAAGAGGTAAATACATTACTGAGTGTATCCCCAACTTTGACAAAATAATGAACTCTTACCAGAGAACTTGACTCAACGTCTGAACTCGATGGCTTCTCATCAGCCGAAACCACACCTTGGTAAGGTGTAATTTTGATAGCGATGTCTTCTGGTGGTTCAGGAGAAAGAGAAAGATATAAAGCAAGTGAAAATGCGCTGATAGCAGTAACAATCAGGCCAGTGCGGAGGAACTTCATAAAAATACTTAACGGTTATCACAATGAACTTTTCAAATGTTATAACATAACAATTGATTCAGTAAAATAAGCGAAATGTAAGAAACCGTTCCGTAAAAATGATTAAAAGCATAGTAAGCGTACGAAGCTCACCATGCCATTAAATAATTACTCTTCACAAAGCGCTTCAAAACGATCTAAGCCGCGTAGCATCTCAAAATCTGGCTCTTCAGCTAGCAACTCTCGCATTGAGCCACTGGCTTCGATAGAGCGCTCTAAGTCGTCGATTGCCTGACCTTCAGCACCTAATCTTGCATACGAACAAGCTCGTTGGTACAAGGCGTGAGCATTTTGATCATCCACTTCCAATACACGGTTACATAAGCTCATTGCCCAATGGTATTCCTGCATGTCCATTGCGGCATCAGCTTTATAAGTGAGCGCCTCTAAATCACCAGGGCGGACTTTTAAGATCTCATCGTAAATTTCAATTTTTTGCTCGGCGGTTTGAGCATTTTGCGCTCTCAACCATAAGTTGTGTATTTCATTGATGATTTCAATTTCTCGGTTGTTCTCTGAGATAATTCGAGTCTTACGCTTTAGATCCCTTTCAAGAACGTTAAACTTCTTCTCGTACTCTTGAGCGATAGAATTCAATCGCTGGTCAGCCATCTCTTTGGTTGTGTGCTTGAGTTCTTTAAGCGATTGCCACCCAACTAATGCGATAAGTGAAGCGACACCCGCAATAATGTAGAAAAAATAGGTTACAGTCACGTTGGCGTAATTCAGCGATTTGTCCGCCACAGCGAGCTCACGGTCGGTCATCTGAATAGTCAAACGTCTTTCAAGATCTTGTTGGTCCATTCTTAGCTGCTTCAATTCATCCAAGATATAGCGTTCCATCAACGGTCGATCTAAATAGTCCAATTCTGAGTACTCAACCTCTTCGCTTGCAAAACTCATCGTGCTGAACACCGAGATAACTGCAATCAATAAGATTCGAAG
>NZ_JBFRSN010001046.1:0-269 GCF_041473595.1 Vibrio sp. 10N.222.46.A1 | reverse complement strand
TAACTCTGCGGTACTTTGGAACCCGTGGGCGGAAGGGGCTGCAAGTATGGGCGACATGCAAGACGACGGTTATCTAACCATGATGTGTGTCGAGTCAACACTGCACGCACCAAGCCTAGAAGCAGGCAAAACGTTACAGCCTGGCGAAAGCCACCAGCTGATTACAGTGATTGCTTCGAAATAAACTTAAAGCTACGCCAATTAGATACGAAAATGCAGCCCATGAGCTGCATTTTTATTGCCCCTAACCCTCTCTATCTCTATCTCTA
>NZ_JBFRSN010001045.1:0-3126 GCF_041473595.1 Vibrio sp. 10N.222.46.A1 | reverse complement strand
CGTGATAAGCACCGCTCGAGCTCTGCTTATCGGTCTTCTTCTGGAAGTTTGACGTTCAGCTCTAATACTGAGATGTCGTCATCTTTGTGTTCGAAAGTCAGATCAACCATTGATGGATCGACGTCAACGTACTTCGCAATACACTTCAAGATGTCTTCTTTTAGTTGCGGCAGATAAGACGGCGCTGGGTCGTCATGGCTGCGTCGCTCGGCAACAATGATCTGCAAACGCTCTTTAGCTAGGTTTGCGGTTGTCTTTTTTTGTGGTCTAAAAAACTCTAGTAATGACATTGCGAATTAGCCCCCGAACAGTCTTTTGAAGATGCCTTTCTTCTGTTCCGTTAAGAAACGGAAGTCCACTTGGCTACCCAGTAGTCGTTCTACAGTATCATTGTAAGCCATACCTGCATCGGTTGCTTCGTCAAAAATAACTGGAACACCTTTGTTCGACGCGTTCAGTACTGCTTGGCTCTCTGGGATGACACCCAGTAGAGAGATGTGAAGAATCTCTTCAACGTCTTCAACACTTAGCATCTCACCTTGAGTTACACGTGCTGGGTTGTAGCGAGTCAGTAAAAGGTGCGTTTTCACTGGTTCTAAGCCATCTTCTGAGCGACGAGATTTAGAATCAAGAATACCGAGAATACGGTCTGAATCGCGTACAGAAGAAACTTCTGGGTTAGTCGTAACAATCGCTTCATCAGCAAAGTAAAGCGCCATCAGAGCGCCTTGCTCGATACCTGCAGGAGAATCACAGATGATGAAATCAAAGCCCATTTCATCTAGTTCATCAAATACACGACGAACACCATCTTTTGTTAGTGCATCTTTATCACGAGTTTGAGAAGCCGGAAGAATGAATAGATTCTCTGTGCGCTTGTCTTTGATCATCGCTTGGTTCAGTGTCGCTTCGCCATTGATAACGTTAACGAAGTCGTACACAACACGACGCTCACAACCCATGATTAAATCTAGGTTACGCAGACCGATATCAAAGTCGATAACTGCGGTTTTCTTCCCTTTTAAAGCTAAGCCTGAGGCAATAGCTGCACTGGAGGTCGTTTTGCCTACCCCGCCTTTACCTGACGTTACAACGATAATGCGTGCCATTTTGTTTTCCTTTTTATTTCTCTTATATTGCGAGGACATCAACGTGTAATACATCGTTTGCCATACTGAACATGGTTTTCTTCTGCCAGTACTCGCTTTCAATTTGATCGCTGAGCCAGTAATTTCCAGCAATGGAAACCAGCTCGGCTTGTAAATCATTACAAATTATTTTTGCTTCAGTTTGACCACTCGCGCCTGCAATCGCACGACCGCGTAAAGTACCATGGATATGGATGCTGCCATCGGCTATGACTTCTGCGCCAGCACTCACATGGCTGAGGATCAATAGATCGCCATCTTTTGCATACACTTGCTGACCAGAACGAATAGGCGTTCTCACCACTTTTATCGGAGCCATCTTCGCTGGAGCTTGAGAAGGCGATTTACTGGCTGTCATCACTGCAAAACCAGCTTCTTTCGCTAGGTTCTGCATACGTTTATCCGAACAACCAGCCACACCTACTGGGATCATGCCCGCTTGAGATATACCCTCTTTCAGTTGCACAAAATCGATATCACCCGCGACTTTGCTAATATTGATAACAACAGGCGCAGCAGCGAAAAAAGTGGGAGCTTGGTTTACTTTTTCTTGAAGAAAAGACACCGCATTTTCGACTTGATCATCGGATAAGTGCAAAACAGATAGCGTAAAACTGCTACCTTTTAGATCTGGATTACTAGACATCGAAAACTACAGGACCTCAATAGCGGATTGGTACAATTTCTTTATCAATAAAATAAAGGGCGTTGCCTGAAACTTGGTTTATCATGTTATATTCCCAAACCAAGCACAGCAAGTAATCTTGTTGTCAAATGAACGTTTTGTTCCCAATATTTCCCTTAACATAAACTATTGATCTCGTAAGTGAGAGTTTTGTAGTCATAAACAATAAAAAGGTTTGTCATGCTGTGTTCTATATATAAAAGTTCAAAGAAAGAAGGAACATACCTTTATATCCCTAAGAAGGATGATTTCTCACAAGTTCCTGACGCATTGATGCAAATGTTTGGTAAACCTAGTTTTGTAATGGTAATTAAAATGGATGGCCGTAAACTGGCGCAAGTGAACATCGATAAAGTGAGAGAATCACTGAACACCGATGGTTTCTTTTTGCAGGTTCCGCCACCACCGGTTAATGAACTTGAACTTCATAAAGAGCGTAAAGCTCAGCAAAACGTTCAAGACGAAGAGTGATAGCTACCTTAATTCAGGGAGGAGTGATCGTTGAGTAAATTTTCGAAAACCATATTGGCTGTGTCGGCATTACTATTGGGTAATAGCCTGACGATTGGTTCAGTTCAGGCTGAAGAGCTGAGCTTTGAGCAATATGTAGAGAAACTAAAGCAGCAAGGCCGTGCAGAAGGCATCTCTGAAACGATCATTGATCAGGCCTTTGATGGTGTGACGTTTAAGCCAAGAGCGGTGAAAGCCGATAAGAATCAACCTGAGAAAAAACTGACTCTGGATGAATACATTCCACGCGCGGTTCCAGATTGGAAAGTGAAGCAGGCGAGATCGCTTTATAAGAAGCATTATTCAGCGTTGAAGCGCATTGGTGATGAATATGGTGTTCAACCAAGATTCATTGTCGCGCTATGGGGTGTTGAGAGTAACTTTGGTAAGTTCACGGGTAACTACAGTGTTATTGATGCTCTCACAACTATGGCCTATGAAGGACGTAGAGAAGCCTTCTTCCGTAGCGAAGCGATGGCGGCGTTGAAGATTCTTGATCAAGGCCATATTGCACCACAAGAGATGAAAGGCTCTTGGGCTGGTGCGATGGGACAACCTCAGTTTATGCCAAGCTCATTCTTAGCTTATGCCGCTGACGGTAACGGCGATGGCAAGAAAGATATTTGGGGTACTGAAGAAGATGTATTTGCTTCAGCGGCGAATTATCTCAGCCAATCGGGTTGGGATGACAAATATACTTGGGGCCGTCAGGTTCACGTACCGTCGACTGTGTCTATTGAAATGCAAGGCCGAGGCGAAGACAAAGCGAAATACTTAAAAGAG
>NZ_JBFRSN010001044.1:0-3499 GCF_041473595.1 Vibrio sp. 10N.222.46.A1 | reverse complement strand
AAATTATCGTATGGGGCTTATTGCTGCATCCCTGTTGGTATCAAGCCAAGTTAATGCCGAATCGGTTCTATGCGATGCGACTCAGGCAAGCACCAATCAGTTACCACAGCTAGAACAATCATGTCCGATTGGTAAAGGCGTTTGGGGCAATAAAGCGCCTAAACATCATTCAGATAATGAGCTGTTTTGGGTTCAATGTGGTTTGTTGAATAAGCCTTTGTCACTGAGCAAAGCAAAGCCATTGTATGAGAAGATTTCAACTAACGTATGGATGAAGCCCGAAGGTGGAGATTATCGCTGCCTAATTGGTCCTTATTCTACCTTCTCTGATGCGAGAAAAGACTTAGCTCAGGTACGTAAGATTTCTGGGTATGGCGAAGCCTTTATTCGTATGGTTGATAAATCGAAGACCTCTTCTTCACAACCGGTCGTGACCAAAGCAATGAAGTCAAAAACGGCAGAGCCAAAAACGGTTAAGCATCAAGCCTCAGTTAAGGCTAAAGTAGCAGCGAAATCAGCGCCGAAGCCGATAGCTGCTGCTCAAAAAACTGCAGTCGCGAGTGCTGCTGCCATTCAAGCTTTCCCTAGTCATGGTGCAAATTCAGACAATGATCTGAACATTGAAATACGCATGACAGCGAGTGTTGCGGGTAGTAAATATGCGATTCCTTATCTTTTAGGTGATGAACAACAGTTTTATATGGAGCAAGGTAAACCTTGGAGCCGACTCGATTACGACAGTGCCGAATTAGTATGTGGTAAGATTAATATGACGCTGTTGAGTGAAAATCAGTGGCAAAGTCTCTTAGGGTCGAAGGTCATGGAAAATCAGAATTGGCCAATGCACCTGCCTTATTGGGGCGCAGACAAAAAAGGCCTGTTTACTAACGGTAACGTAAACCAGCTTAAAGGCTCCTCACTACTTAATGTGATGTGTGTGAAATAACGAAGACGTGCGTAATATCAAATAAGCCTCAGCCATTGCTGGGGCTTTGTTGTTTATACGCCTTTCTTTTCAATATCAGGTCGATTTCCGGATACTCGGATTTTCAATACAAATTTGATTAAAAATAGCTAAAAATTGTTCAAATAGAGCAGTTGGTGCGTAGAAAACCATAACTCAAGCAATAAGGTGATTGAGATTATGAGTTTGAAGAAACGATTAGAAGACGTAGCCCCGCGTTTTGAAGCCGGAGGTAAATACGAAAAGCTTTACCCTGTCTATGAGGCGTTTGCCACCATCTTTTATACGCCCGGCAACGTAAACCGAGGCTTGACCCACGTTCGAGATAGTATCGATCTCAAGCGAATAATGATTTTGGTGTGGCTAGCGACTTTCCCTGCCATGTTTTGGGGTATGTATAACGTCGGGCACCAGAGTGTCTCGGTACTAACATCCAGTTATCAACTTAACGAACTTACCTCGCTTATAGAGAGCAGTTGGCGCTTATCGTGGGCGTTTGGTGATGCACAGTCCTTAGTCGCAAGCGACTGGGGGCGCCAGATGTTCTTGGGGGCGCTCTACTTCCTACCTGTTTATGCCACCGTATTTGTGGTCGGGGGCTTCTGGGAAGTTTTATTTGCCGTTGTACGAAAACACGAGGTGAATGAAGGCTTTTTTGTAAGCTCGGTACTGTTCGCACTTATTCTTCCGCCAACTATCCCGTTGTGGCAAGCCGCTTTGGGTATCACCTTTGGTATCGTTGTCGCGAAAGAGCTGTTTGGTGGTACAGGGCGAAACTTTCTCAACCCTGCACTAGCGGGGCGAGCGTTTCTTTACTTTGCTTATCCCGCCAACATGTCCGGTGGCTTGGTATGGGTGGCAGCTGATGGTTATTCTGGCGCAACACCGCTCAGCCAATGGTATGAGGGGGGGAGCTCGTCGCTGATCAACAACATGACTGGTGAGGCCATCACTTGGATGGATGCCTTTATCGGTAATATTCCGGGCTCGATGGGCGAGGTTTCTTCATTGCTCATCATGTTGACGGGTCTGATTTTGATCGTCATGAAGATAGCGTCTTGGCGCATTGTGGCTGGTGTGATTGTTGGGCTTGTGGCAACGTCGAGTTTACTGAACTGGATTGGCTCTGATACCAACTCGATGTTCTCGATGCCGTTCTACTGGCACTTTGTATTGGGCGGTGTTGCCTTTGGCACTTTCTTTATGGCAACCGACCCAGTTTCTGCCGCGTTTACTAATCAGAGTAAGTGGGCTTACGGGATTCTGATCGGTGTGATGACGGTCGGTATTCGAGTGCTCAACCCTGCTTATCCAGAGGGCATCATGTTGGCGATCTTGTTTGCTAACCTGTTTGCTCCGCTGTTCGACTTTGTAGTGAAAGAGCAAAACATCAAACGTAGACAGAAACGAACATTGCGCTGATTTTAATGCGGAACAGGGAAAGTTACTCCCATAAGAAAGGCTTGCATCGCTGCAAGCCTTTCAATTTTTATTGCGATTGATTTGAAGTTGATTTAACTCCATTTCAAATCAATTTCGAACGGTTGGGTGTTACCACAATGCTCACCGCACATCTCGTCGTATGCACTGTTGTGTATCAGCATTGCTGACGATACGCCTTGATCACTGAAGTGGTCGCGGGCTTGGTTAACACTCAAAAACTTCATTGGGTGCTGGTGGTCGTCTTTGATTAACTGCTTTTGCTCGCCAATGATTTGGTAAGCCAAGTAGATCCCGCCTTCAAATGATTCAATGAGTAGATTCATAACAAACTCCATGTTGTTCTCGATAGTTCTTTGTTTCTGTATCTACGTTGATGGTTGTTTGAAGGTTCATGTGTGTTAAAAATGAAAAAACCAGAAGCTCAGCTTCTGGTTTATTAATAAGTAATCAAATTAACTCAAAGGTTAGTTGATTTTCTGCATGATGCTAACACGGCCTGTTGTTGATCCGTCTGGAGTCATTTTACGGCGAGTTAGCAACCCTTCATCCCAGTTGGTACCAGCAGGTTGGTATTCCCATTTAATGATGTATTCTTGGTTATTACCATTTGCATCAACAGGACATTTATCTCCTGAACCAGGAATATAACCATTGTCAGTATCATCACAGAAGCGCACAACTGAGTTTAAATCTGTCAGGGTTGCTTTTGATTCACGTCCCGAAATGTTAAACCACCAATAGTCAATTGCAGCAAGCTCTTCATAGGTATACTTCTTGCCTGAGTCTTCAAGATCTGCCGGTGAGTTTGCATTGCACTCTTTCCCTGATACGGTAGCGCCCTCAGAATCAAATACCATTCTCATGACAGCATTTTGTCCATCAGCACAAATCTGAGTGGTATCCCAAGAGCCAGTAAAGTCTACGTACCTTTCGTCGCTAGGTGTTTCTACGTGATAGTAGAAATTCAAACTTTCTTCGATGCGATTCTTTCCACTAGATTCGTTTGATGGGTCGTTTAACTCAGTTTTTGAACGAATTTGTGTGTATATTTTTGTAATTGGGTCATAGCTACCAGAAAGGGTTTCATATTGG
>NZ_JBFRSN010001043.1:0-3392 GCF_041473595.1 Vibrio sp. 10N.222.46.A1 | reverse complement strand
AGGTGGTGACTTCATCAACCTAGACCTAGCGGTACTTGAAACGAAAAACCTACTGCATGACGCGTGTGAAAACGATTCAAACCTTGTGGCTATCATCGGCTCTGATCTGCTTGCTTACGACAAAGCCAAGTTCTACGAAGCACACGGTAATACGCCAAGCGAAAAAGGCAAAATCCAAGAGCTGCAAGTCATCGGTACTTATGGCGGTTTGCCTGCTGTGAAAGTACCAGGCTTCCCTTCTACGGGCATCATGGTCACCAGTTACGACAACCTGTCCATCTACATTCAAGAAGGTTCTATTCGCCGCTCTACAGGTAAGAAGAACGATGAAAAAGACCAGATTGAAAACTTTGAGTCGATGAACATGGCTTACGTGATTGAAGAGCTAGGTAAAGCCGCCGCGATTGAGTTCAAAAACGTGAAGCTTTGGATTAACGATGCCTGGCATTAAGCCAAGCGTTAAACACTAACACCCCCTCAATGCAGGCTCTATTGCTATTTCAGGTGCGCTTTGGTGCTAACTGTTATTCGCGATTGTCGGCCTGCATTCCCTAACCCAACAAGGATAAATCATGGAATTTGTCGGCAACAAAAACAAACCGTATCAATCTCAGTTGCCAGCAACGGGCAAATACCCAGTACTGAACATTTCAGAGTTTCAGTCTCTGTACCATTTCCAAAGCAATGAGACAGAGGCAGGCATTCTGCATCACGCGAAGGTGTCACGAATCAAAGTGCACTCAGAGCTTAAAGACACCTTAGTGCCTTTTGCTAGTTTGACAGCGTTATCCCAAAAGCGCTTTAGTGATGACGACTCGGCCGAAACCCTTTACAAGCAGGCTGTGTTCGCACTAACCGCCGCGCAACTGATTAGCGTGCAAATGAGTGGTGACGCAACCGCCGAAGCCGCTGACAGACAAGAAGCGCTCACCAGTAAGAAAGAAGAGTGCGAAGTGCAGTACCGCCAAGCGGTAGACATATTAATTCACGCAGAAGAAACCTACTGCTTCGAGAGAGTGTAATGAAAGCACTGCAAAGCTTAACGGACTTATTCAAAAGCCATGTGACAGACGCGGCCAAAATGGACGTGTGGGCGGAGGATGGCGCTTTATTTTGTGGACAAGGTGCTTTTGTCGATGGATTTGAAATTGAATACACCGCCATCGTTTTCTTGCAAAGCGCCAAGTTAGAGCCGCAAGTTTTGTTTATGCATTTAGTCAGCTGGCTTAATAAGTTCGACCCAGAGCGAGCAGAAAAAGGCTTACCCATGCCGACGTTCGCGCTAGAGCCTCTCGATAAAGGTGTGTTTGATCTCAAGCTGAAAATTGATATTCGTGAAGAGTTCGACCTTCAAGAAAGCGAACAAGGAAATTGGAAGCAAGGTGATACCCGTTATGAATGTGTCAGTGGTTTTGAAGCGCGAGCCGATGAAGACCAACTCGGTGAATTGGTCCACTTTGTCGGCCACTTAGGTGATTTGCCATGAGTGAATTAACACTCGCGACGCCTGAACAACTGACTCAAGTTGTGGAAAGTTTAGTGCTTACGGCCAGTGATAAGTTTGAGCTTAATAAACGAATGGCCAACCGAGCACGGCAGTTCTTTCGTCAGCAAATTCGCGCTCAGCGAGATATTGATAACAACCCGTACCAAAGCCGAACGCGGCGAAAGACAACCCAACTATGGGATGGCACCCAAGCGCAGAACACCGTTAACAATAAAAACATGCTGCTCGGTTTTGGTAAGGCATTAAGAACTCACGTAACAGAAGATAGCTTTGAGATTGGCCTAAAAGGTGTCGCGGGTCGCATCGGCCAAGAGCACAACCAAGGCTCTCAAGTGTCATTCACGACTCGCGTTAATGGCCACTACAACAGCAAAACAGGTCAATGGACAGGCGGCGTGAGAACCAAGCGCAATTATCAAATGCCCAAACGAACCTTCATTGGTTGGACACCTGCTCTAGAGCGAGAACTACTCGCCATGGCAGCGGAACACTTTGCACTAGAGGATGCAGCGTAATGGATAAACAAGTAGAGAAACCCAAAGTACCCACCTTCAAGATTAAGCCCGCCACTAAAGGCTTAATCGTGAAAGACCCTATTACCCGAGAGCCACTGAAAGCTGTAGGTGAAGTAAAGCCTCGCAACGCTTACTGGCTACGTCGACTCGCTGAAGAAAGTGTCGTGGATATCGACAAAACAGCCAAGAAGGAAACTAAATAATGAGTATTGGTTTTGCTGAAGTACCAAGCACCGCTCGCGTTCCCGGTGTCTATATTGAAATTGATAATAGCCTGGCAAACAGCGCAGAAGACTTACAAGTCGTCTTGGCGATCGGTAATGCGGTCAGCGGTGCAAAGGTCGCTCACAATAAAGTCACGCTTTGTATGGATGAGACAAAAGCGGCAGACTCGTTTGGTGCGAGTAGCGACATCGTGGAAATGATCACCTACTTCCGCAAGCAAGATAAAACCATGCCAATTTACGCGATCAGCGTGGGTAGCGATGATATTGCAAGTGCATTGGCGGCGCTAGGTGACACGCAATACCACCACATCATGTGCTCATTGAATGACGACACTACCATTCGCGAATTGGGTACCTTTCTTGAAAATCGTTATACCGCATTAGAACAAGTGCCAGGTATTGCGTATCTACCGAAGAAAGGCACGCACGCCGAGCTAGTTACCTTTTCAGCAAAGAGCAACTGCCCGTTAATCAACTTCCTGCCAATCAACAACTTTGGTGACTCTAAAGACCAAGCATTATCAGATGCAAAAGCCATTGGTGCATGGGTAGGTCAAATCGCCCCGTCATTGGCTATCGACCCTTGCAGGCCGCTACAAACACTCAAGTTAAACGGTGTTTATTCACTGGCAACGCAAGAGTGGGATTGGGCTGAACGCAACCTCTTTTTGTATGAAGGCTTGAGTACCTACACGGTGAACTCAGCGAATGAAGTCTTAATTGAACGTGCCGTGACGGCTTACACCGAAAACGCAGCTGGCGTAACAGACAACAGTTACCTCGATGTAATGACACCGGCAACCGCCATGTACTTCCGTCAGAAACAGCGCTCGTTGATCTTAAGTGTCTACCCTCGACATAAAGTTGCGAAAGACGGCACCAAGTTCGCCAAAGGTCAGCCGATTGTTACGCCGACCATGTTCAAGGCCAAACTGTTGACCTTGTATCGAGATCTGGAATACCAAGGCATCGTGCAAGATTTCGATGGCTACAAAAAGTCACTCATCGTCGAGCTTGATAAAACCAACAAGCAGCGCGTCAACTACCAAGATTCACCACAGTTCGTGAACGGTTTGATTATCGTTGCGGGTAAAATTCAATTTAGGAAGTAAGTCATGGGAACAAAAATTACTAGCCGTGCTG
>NZ_JBFRSN010001042.1:0-2321 GCF_041473595.1 Vibrio sp. 10N.222.46.A1 | reverse complement strand
GGTGTATCCGAATACGGTGTCAAAGTTCTGCTTGATATGGCGTTGAGTGCTCACATCGTTACTTGGGATAAGCCTCATTATAAAATGGCTAACCTAGGTTTTTATCTATTGCATGATGGCATGACCAACGCAAATATGGATTTCACGGCTGATGTTTGTTATGCCGCGATGATGCATTTAACCGAAGCAATAGAAGAAGGTACACCTGCAGGCCTGAAAGAGCTGGGTGATTGGGAAACGATTTATCAAGGTTTGTCTCAATTACCAGAAAAAGCAAAAGAGAGCTGGTTTAAGTTTGATCATTTCTACTCAGATCGTTCGTTCCCTGTGTTGCTTGAGAAAGTTTTCAGTAAGAAGCCTAAATCGCTGGTGGATATTGGCGGTAATACAGGTAAGTGGGCAATGCAATGTTGTAACTACGACTCTGATGTCGAGGTGACGATTGTCGATTTGCCGCAGCAATTAGAAATGGCAATGGCAAACGCAACACAGCACGGTCATCAAGATCGAGTGACTCCATTCCCCGCTAACATGCTTGATAAACAGCAAGCGCTGCCGACAGGTACGGATGTGTGGTGGATGAGTCAGTTCCTTGATTGTTTCTCGCCAATGGAAATTCTTAGCATATTAAAGCGTGTTCGCTCTCATATGTCAGAAGACGCGACTGTTTATATCCTTGAACTGTTTTGGGATGCACAGAAATACGATGCGGCTTCTTATAGCTTAAATGCGACGTCTCTCTACTTCACTTGCTTGGCCAACGGCAACAGCCGCTTTTACCGCAGTGAAGATTTCCTAGAGATAGTGGAAGAGGCTGGCTTTGATGTGGTGACTCGTACCGACGATATCGGTCTTGGGCATACGCTTCTGGAGCTGAAAGCTAGCGCGAAATAATCATGGTAAACATGGCTTAAATTAATGAAAAAACTGTCAACTCAAGTAGTGATCATCGGAGCTGGCCCATCAGGGTCTATTGCGGCGTCTTTGCTTCATAAAAAAGGCATCGATGTTCGAGTGATTGAAAAAAGCCTTTTCCCCCGTTTTTCTATTGGTGAAAGCCTGTTACCAGCGTGCATGGAAGTGATCGAACAAGCGGGCATGAGCGAAGCTGTGGCTAATGCTAACTTCCAATTTAAAGATGGCGCGGCTTTTCGTAAAAATGGTGTTTATACGGCGTTTAATTTTGAAGATAAGTTCTCTTCTGGGCCGGGAACGACGTTTCAGGTTCAACGAGGTACTTTTGATAAGGTAATGGCAGACTGTGCTGAAGCGCAGGGTGTTACCATTGATTACCAACATGAACTGATAGGCATTAACTTCGCTGAAGACCGTACTATATTAGATGTACAAATACAGGGTGGAGAGCGTTATCAGCTAGAGGCTCAATACGTCCTTGATGGTAGTGGTTTTGGTCGAGTGTTACCCAAAATGCTCGATTTAGAAGAGCCATCACGACTTCCTCCGCGCAAAGCTATCTTCACACATATTAATGATCATATCTCAGCAACGGATAGTGATCTTGAATACGATCGCAGTAAAATTTTGGTCTCGGTACATCCAACCAATCCTGATGTTTGGTATTGGTTGATTCCCTTCAGTAACGGAGTCTCTTCATTCGGTGTGGTAGGGGAACCTAAATTCTTTGAATCATACCCAGAAGACAAGATTTCGGCGATTAAGCAGCTGGCAACAGAAGAGTCGGGCTTGGCCGAGATTTTGGCAAATGCGGAGTATCCAAATCCCGCAGGCGAAATTGGTGGCTATTCTGTCAACGTTAAACATCTTGCAACCGATAAGTATGCATTACTGGGTAATGCAGGGGAATTTCTTGACCCTGTATTTTCATCGGGAGTGACTATTGCGATGAAGTCGGCTCAGTTTGTGGTTGAGTGTGTGGAAAAACAACTCAATGGCGAGAAAGTCGACTGGGATCGTGAATACGCTGAACCATTGATGATTGGGGTAAATACTTTTAGAACGTATGTTGAAGGGTGGTACTCGGGGGCTCTTCAGGATGTGATTTTCTATCAAGAACCAAACCCGAAGATAAAGCAAATGGTATGTTCGATTTTGGCGGGCTACGCATGGGATCAAAGCAACCCCTATGTAAACGAGTCAAAACGTCGATTGAAGACGCTGGCAGAGATATGCCGAAGCTAGATGGTCTATTTAGTATGTAATAGCATGCTAAATGGTCACTATGGTTAGCCATAAATCAAAACAGCCGCAATGCGCGGCTGTTTTTGTATCTGATAATCAGCCTCTCAGCTCGAGTACCAACTCCAGTACGTCAGAATCCAAAGTTTCTAACGAAGTTATCG
>NZ_JBFRSN010001041.1:0-520 GCF_041473595.1 Vibrio sp. 10N.222.46.A1 | reverse complement strand
GAGCCTGAAAGTGACGGGTGCAAACGGCGTCACGGGTACGGGTACGGGTGAGCTAACCATCAAAGATGACGGCACAGTCCCGGTTGACCCAACCGATCCTACTCCGCCAGTGAATCCAGATGATCGCCCAGCTGTGAGCATCGAAGACAGCAAAGTTATCAACGAAGGCTCAACCGCGAGTTTCGATGTGAGCTTAAGTAAAGCTGCGTCAGTTGACGTGAGCGTTACACTAGAAACCCTTTACGGCACAGCGACGGCAGAGGACATCACGAGCATCGTGGTGAAAGACTCGGCAGGTCAGGTTGTGACGGCGAACGCAGATGGCTCTTACACGGTGAAAGCGGGTGAAACTCAGCTGGTTGTTGAAGTGGCGACCAAAGACGACGGTACGTACGAAGGCGATGAGAAACTGAGCCTGAAAGTGACGGGCGTGACGGGCGTTAACGGCACGGACACCAGTGACTTAACCATCACCGATGACGGCACCGGTCCGGTCGACCCAGGCACTCCAAACCCAGAC
>NZ_JBFRSN010001040.1:0-203 GCF_041473595.1 Vibrio sp. 10N.222.46.A1 | reverse complement strand
TGAAAGTGACGGGCGTGACGGGCGTTAACGGCACGGACACCAGTGACTTAACCATCACCGATGACGGCACCGGTCCGGTCGACCCAGGCACTCCAAACCCAGACGATCGCCCATCGGTGAGCATCGAAGACAGCAAGAGCATCAACGAAGGCTCAACGGCGAGCTTTGACGTGACGTTGACCAAAGCGGCAGCGGTGGATGTG
>NZ_JBFRSN010001039.1:0-1540 GCF_041473595.1 Vibrio sp. 10N.222.46.A1 | reverse complement strand
TGTTATAAGAGGTGTTTTCTGAGCTTAAAGGAATGGTTGCACCACCGTGATAGCGACGAATTTTATTGCCATCGGCTAGTTCATTGAGGTCTCGTCTGATGGTTTGTGGGCTGACATCGAACTTTTCAACGAGCTCTTCGGTACTCACATATCCTTGTGTTTTTACCAGATCTACAATCTGCTGGTGTCTTGGTATCTGCTTCACTTAACTTACCACTCCCTGCGCGCAAAGGGCTCTAGCGCGTCAAAATCGAAAATATAAACTCACGCTATTGTGCTCGAATTGATGAAAAGAGAGAAGTAATGATGGTAAGGAATCATGTCTAAACCGCAAAAACGCTGGTCAAAACATGGAATTTGAGCCTGAAACGCAAAAAAGAGCACAAAATAGTGCTCTTTTTAGTTTCGTTTGCTGAGGTTCGAACAATCTAATCGATTAATAAGGGATTATTCGTACTCCTCTGTTAACTCACGCTTAGATTACTCTTCGTCGTCATCGTGCAGTTCAGACCAAACCTGTGCACACTTGATAGCACGCTTCCAACCTTTGTAACGGCGGTTACGCTTCTCTTCGTCGTGGTGTGGCATGAAGGTGCGGTCAAGAACGGCTTTGTCTTGAAGCTCATCAATGCTGTCCCAGAAACCAACCGCTAGGCCAGCAAGGTAAGCGGCACCCAGAGCGGTTACTTCCGTTACTTCAGGGCGGTGAACTTCAGTATCCAGCACGTCTGATTGGAACTGCATTAGGAAGTTATTCGCTACTGCACCGCCATCAACACGTAGTTTCGCTAGCTTGATGCCTGAGTCAGCTTGCATCGCATCTAGCACGTCACGAGTTTGGTAAGCAATACCTTCCAGCGTTGCACGGATGATGTGGTTAGAGTTAACACCACGAGTTAGGCCAACAATCGTACCGCGAGCATAAGCATCCCAGTAGGGTGCGCCTAGGCCAGTAAATGCAGGAACCACGTAAACGCCGTTTGAAGAGTCTACTTTGGTTGCGAAGTACTCAGAGTCTTCTGCACCAGCCAGTAGCTTCATTTCATCACGTAGCCATTGGATTGATGCGCCGCCCATGAATACTGCACCTTCAAGTGCGTATGCAGGCTCACCTTTAGGACCACATGCTAGCGTTGTTAGTAGGCCGTTCTTTGATGTTACTTTCTCTTGGCCTGTGTTCATTAGAAGGAAACAACCTGTGCCGTAAGTGTTCTTAGCTTGGCCTGCTTCTACACACATTTGACCGTAAAGTGCAGCTTGTTGGTCACCTGCAATACCCGCGATTGGGATACGAGTACCGCCTTTACCACCAAGGTTCGTTTGACCGTAAACCTCAGAAGAGCGTTTTACTTCAGGCATCATGATTGACGGAATACCCATCTCATCAAGTAGCTTCTGGTCCCAACATAGGTCATTGATGTTGAACAACATAGTACGTGACGCGTTAGTGTAATCCGTAACGTGTACACGTCCTTGAGTCATTTTCCAAACTAACCAAGTATCAACCGTACCGAACAACAGTTTGCCTGCTTCAGCGTCT
>NZ_JBFRSN010001038.1:0-1197 GCF_041473595.1 Vibrio sp. 10N.222.46.A1 | reverse complement strand
TGGTATCAAGGTGACACCGTCCCTATTGGTATTGGTCAAGGGTATTGGACATCCACGCCAATGCAACTTGCCAAAGCAACCTCGGTACTAGTTAATCATGGGAAGGTAATGCCACCTCATATCTTGAGAGCTACCTTAGATCACGGTGAAGATTTTGATACGCAAAAACTGGTTGAACCTGAGCCGATGCTGTCGATCACTGAAGTACCAGACGAGATATGGGATGTACCTATTAATGCGATGCGACTCGTAAACCACGGCAGTCGAGGTAGCGGCAGACGTGCATTTAAAGGAACTGACTACACTAGCGGCGGTAAATCGGGAACAGCCCAAGTATTTGATCTTGCAAAAGATCAGGTCTACAACTCCAAGAAACTGGCTCGGCATTTACTCGACCACGCGCTTTACACGGCATTCGCACCTTACGAACACCCTGAATATGTTGCGACTGTGGTCATCGAGCACGGTAATGGTGGTTCCAAGGTCGGTGCTCCTTATATCCGTAAAGTACTCGACTATGCATTCGAACATAAGAGTGGAGAAAACAAAGATCACTCATAGCACAATAAATGAAGTTGTAACGACGCTTAATCTAGTAACAACGCATAGCCTAGTAACAATACAAGCATAATGACGACAAAGCCCCACTTGTGTCACTCACAACATGGGGCTTTCAATTTTATATAGGGCTTAAATTTCACTCTAAAGAGTCAATAAACAGCGCAGTAAGAGTTACGTCGATTATGAACTTCGTAATACATGCCACGCCTCACAAAGCGTCTGGAATTTTGCCGTATTGCCCTCGTCTCTATCGGGATGCCACCGCAACGCCAGCTGTCGCCAACGCTTTCTAATTTCCTTATGCGTTGCGTCTACAGGGAGATCAAATAACTTCAATGCACGGTTTTTATCTAAATTGAGCGTATCAGCGCCAACAAACTTTCTGTACCGAGTCCAAAACTCGTTCAGCAGCCTTTTGACTTCACCTTCATCCGCTTCATAGTTAGTCCAATTAGTGTAGTAGTCTCGAAGAGGGTCTTGGTGATCAATGCTGTGGCTATTTCCATGATAGCTTCCATTCATTAATTCAATATCCATTGCTTGAACTTGAAGCCAACCATCAGGGTGCAAGGTTTCTTGAAGCTGATACAGCGCATTCATAATGAGAAAGTTCTTTTTAAATAACTCCTTCTCGGG
>NZ_JBFRSN010001037.1:0-4099 GCF_041473595.1 Vibrio sp. 10N.222.46.A1 | reverse complement strand
AGATAAGTCGTTATATTATCTAGTTATAAGGTTCGTAGAGTTAAGGCATTAAAAAAGCAGAGCGTAATCGCTCTGCTTTGATGTCTCAATGAATACTCTTTGGAATTTGTACAATCAGCTCGCTTATTTAGCGACGTTACCCGCCACGTTTAAAGCATCCCAAGTACGTGAAAAAGGTGGGGCATAACAGAAATCCATGTAGCCTAGTTGTTGAGTAGTCATCTTGGCTGTGATCGCTACGGCCAGTGCATTGATGCGGCCAACGGCTCCTTTCTTACCTACGATTTCACCACCTAAAAGGACCTTAGTTTCTGGGTGATAAACCAACTTCACCTTGATGTCTTCCTGGCCAGGGTAGTAATCGGTTTGGTTCTTATCTGAAATGGTCGATACTTTCACATCCAAGTTATGTTCTTTCGCTAGAAGTTCATTTACGCCAGTACACGCCAGCTCGTAATCGAGTACTTTCAAACAAGACGACCCCAAGAAGCCCGACATGTAGGTATCTTTACCTGCTAGCTTGTCTGCCATCATACGCGCTTGCTTATTGGCTGTGGTTGCTAGAGCAACATAAACAGGTTTGCCTAGTGCCATATGATGGACAACGGCACAGTCACCGACTGCGTGGATGTAAGCATCTACAGTAGCACCATATTCATTTACCAACAGAGCGCCGTTTGCAGCTTTTGGCAGTTCGAATGCTTCCGTGTTTGGTTTGAAACCGAGTGACAGGATCACGACATCGGCTTCTACGTTGCCATTATCGGTTTCTACTATGTAACCACCTTGTTCCGCATCGCGAATTGCAGACACGCTGCACCCTGTTTTAAGGTCTGCACCTGATTCACGAATCGCACCTTCGACTACTTCAATGATTTCTGGGCTGAACTGACGGCTCATGATGTGTTGTTCACGTTCGATGATCGTCACGTGTTTGTCTAAGCCGTGCGCTGCATCGAATACTTCCAGGCCGATAAAACCAGCCCCAATAACACACACACGTTGCTTGTTAACATCCTTTAGCGCTTCTTTAACCGCCAAGCCGTCTTCCATGCTTGTTAGTGTGTATACGTGTTCTGGATTGAATTCACCTAATGGTGGAACGATTGGTCGCGCACCTGTTGCAATGACCAACATATCGTAATCGATGACGCTTTCTTCATTTTGGTGACGTACCGTAATTTGCTTTTCAGTGCGGTCGAATGACACCATTTCTGTTTCTACACGTACATCTAAGCCTGATTTTATGGCTTGATCTGGTGTACGGGAGATCATTCGCTCGGTGTCATCAAACATGCCGCCTGCAAAGTAAGGTAAGCCACAGGCTCCGAAAGAGATGTAGCTACGCTTATCTAAAACGATGACTTCGTCTGATGGTTGATTACGTTTGTATTTTGCTGCGAAACTCATACCCGCGGCGCTACCGCCTATAACAACAACTTTCATATTTACTACCTAAATAACCTGAACTCAGGAAAAACAGAAGAGCACTCACGTGGAGTGCTCTTAATTAAGTTTGAGAATTATACTGCTGCTTCTTTTGATACTGTCGCTGTAACGTCAGCGTCGTATTGTTCAGTATCCAATGAGCCATTCTTCTTCGCTGTAAGAACGCCTGACAACATAGAGCCTGAGATGTTCAGCGCTGTACGAGCCATGTCAATTAGTGCTTCAATAGACACTAAAATCGCGACTACTGTGATGTCTAGACCCATGATGGTGAGTACCGCTACTGCTGCGAACGTTGCACCGCCACCAACACCTGCGATACCGAATGAAGCAATCGCGATAACAGCTATCAGTTGTAGGATAAAGCTCAAGTCTACAGGCATGCCCATGACCTGTGCCGCCATGATTGCTAGCATTGCTGGGTAGATACCGGCACAACCGTTTTGACCGATACTAGTACCGAATGTCGCTGACATGTTTGCTGTTTCTTCGTCTACACCTAGGCGCTGAGTTTGTGTTTCAACGTTTAGTGGGATAGCTGCCATGCTTGAACGAGACCCGAAACCGAACACGAGTACTGGCCAGATTTTCTTCATGAACTTGGCAGGAGAAAGGCCGAACATTGACACCATCACGAAGTGGATGCCGAACATAACGCCAATTGCTACGTAGCTTGCTAGAAGGAAGCGGCCCATCTCTGCAAGTGCGAACAGGTCGTTTGTCATCATGAACGTGGTCATCAGAGCGAATACACCGTAAGGCGTTAGCTTCAGGATTTCACGAACCATTGAAAGCACTACTTCTTTTGCAGAGTTGATGAAATCAACGAAGTTTTGCACTTTCTCAGGCTTACGGTTTTTCACTTGAAGGATGCAGTAACCAAGGAACATACCGAACAGTACAGTTGATAGCGTAGAAGTACGTTGAGAGCCCGTTAGCATGTCGAAGATGTTGGTTGGAATGATAGACAGAGCCATACCAGACAGACCGCTGCTCGCCATCGCATCTTGTGTTGCGACCAGTGAATCACCGCGAGCTTCAATCGCACTGTTTGTGCCGATTGTGCTTACTAGCGCGTTCGCATCGATACCAAATAGGTAAATACTTGCGATACCAACGGCCGCTGAGATAGCACAAGTGAAAAGTAGAATACCGATGATTTTTGGTGCGATTCGAGATAGCGCACCGCCGCCTTCAACGTTCATGATCGAAGAGATCATCGCCACAAACACAAGTGGGATAACGATCATTTGTAGAAGTTTGATGTAGCCTTTACCGAACACCGAAATCAGTTCAGCAAAGCCAGATGTCGCAACGTTGCCGACACCGAAAACAAGTTGAATTGCGCCACCGAACAGTAAGCCAGCAGCAAGCGCACTCAGTACGCGGAAGTTAAAACTTTTCTTTTGCTTTTTGAAGTTCGACAGCAGTGCGTAGAACCCAAAGAACAGTATGCTTAATCCAATAAATGAAACGCTCATGAGAATCTCCTATGATACCCATTAATACCTAAGTCGGTTATTTTTTGTATGCGATGGCTTCAATTTCAACCAGTGCGTCTTTTGGTAGTCGTGCTGCTTCAACACAAGAGCGAGCAGGTGCGTTCTCTGTACCAAACACCTCTGTATACACTTCGTTAAAGGCAACGAAGTTCTCCATGTCTGATAGGAAGCAGGTTGTCTTAAGCACTGTGTCCAGTCCCGCATTACTCGCTTCTAATACAGCTTTTAAGTTTTCCAGAGACTGACGAGCCTGCTCTTTGATGCCGCCCTCAACAAACTGCATGGTTTCTGGAACGAGAGGTAATTGACCTGATGTATAAACCATGTCGCCGTAAGACGTACCTTGTGAGTAAGGGCCGATAGCTGCAGGTGCTTGTTCAGTGGCAATGATCTGTTTCACGATGTAACTCCTAATTATTGGTTTTATTCTGATTTAAATTCACGGATAAACTTGTAAACCGCCTGTCGGCTGATCCCAAGTTGCTCTGATACTTGTGTAGTCGTCTCTTTTAGCTCAAATACGCCGTTATCAAATAAGCAACGGATGATGGCTTTATTACGACCTTTGCAGGAAACCGACTCGTCTTGGTCAACCTCGTTAATGGCTGAACTCAATGCTTGCTGAATCACATCATTTGCATTGTTACTGAAGGTCTCACTGACAATGGTTTGTGGCACATTGCACTGCGGCATCAGCGTCTTGACGATTTCTGGAAATGGGAAAGATAAGTTCATGTTGATACACAGCATACCAATCGGCTTTTGTTGTGGACCAGCCAGTACACAGGTGGTCGATTTAAGTAGGGAACCATCTGCTGAGTTGGTGAAATAGCTTTTCGGAGAAACTTCGCCAGTTTTCTCGAATGTGCTCCACATGCGTAAACCTAAATCGGTGATTGGTGACCCAATTTCACGACCCGTATGATGACCATTGACGATCTTCACGACTGAGTTTTCTAAGCTTTCAAATGAATGGATAACCACTTCGCAGTAAGGACCAATCAAATCGGCGATAGTGTCTGCTAAGCGGAAGTAATTACTTAAGCATTCTCTGTCTTCATCGGTGAATCGAACTTGTTTTACATTCATGATTTCGGTTTACATTTTTGAACTCAATGACTGGAATCTACTCCTTTGGTGGTACTCCC
>NZ_JBFRSN010001036.1:0-362 GCF_041473595.1 Vibrio sp. 10N.222.46.A1 | reverse complement strand
ACACAAAAAAGCCAGCTTTGTTGGCTGGCTTATCGTCATTTTCGAATTACTTCTTATGGCACACCGTGACCTTTTGAGGCAACCCAAACGCGATACCATTGCTCGCGCGTCAGTTCGATTTTCAGTGAATCAACGGCCGTTTTCACTCGCTCAATCTTACCTGAACCAATAATAGTAATCGGATTAGACGGTAATCGACGAACCCAAGCGTAAATTACTTGGTCAATACTATCTGCACCCACTTCTTGGCGAATGGCTTCTAGTTCATCACGAACACGAATCGCTTGTGCTGAATCGCCACTAAAGATGCTACCACCACCGAGACAAGACCACGCCATTGGACGAATACGGTTCATCTGCAG
>NZ_JBFRSN010001035.1:0-2000 GCF_041473595.1 Vibrio sp. 10N.222.46.A1 | reverse complement strand
GGCGAACGTACTCAACCAAGTTTGAAAGAGATGACACAAAAAGCCCTCAACATCTTATCCAAAGATGAAGACGGCTTTTTCCTAATGGTCGAGGGTGGCCAAATCGACTGGGCGGGACACAGTAACGATGCCGGCACTATGCTGCATGAACTGCTCAAGTTTGATGAAGCGATCCAAACTGTGTATGAATGGGCAAAAAATCGTGAAGACACGATCGTGATTGTGACCGCAGACCACGAAACAGGATCTTTTGGATTCAGCTACTCTTCTAACGACCTACCAAAACCACAAAAACGTTCTGGTGAAGCCTTCGCCGACCGCGACTATGCACCTAACTTCAACTTTGGCGCATTCGATATTCTTGATGGTTTATATAATCAAAAGCAAAGCTACTACGGCATGATCAGCGAATTTCAGAAGTTGGATAAAGCGCAGCAAACACCTGAAAAACTGGCTGAGATCGTCAACAAGAATAGTGAGTTCCCTATTACAGCTGAACAAGCGAAAAACGTATTAGCGAGTAAGCCGAACCCATACCGATTGGCTCAACACAAATACTTATCGGCAGAAGAAGTGCCTGCTATCAACGATTTCGATGCATTCTTCCCTTATAACGACCGCGGAAACTTGCTTGCTCGTGAACAGGCAACAAGTCAAAACATCGTTTGGGGTACAGGTACACATACTCACACACCAGTGAACGTGTTTGCTTGGGGCCCAGCAGAGAAAATACTGCCCGTTTCAAAAATCATGCACCACTCAGAACTGGGTGAGTACATTAAACAACAAGTAAACTAGCCTGAATCTTTTTTACTCGTTTTACTTAGCGCCCTACGGGGCGTTTTTTGTTTTAAGCCTTTAAGTTAAGTAATTAAGTAATTAAGTAAATTTAGGCGACGCCAAATAGCAAAACAGCCGCTCAAGAGCAGCTGTTTTTAGAATAACTAGCGATTTGGGTGATTCAAGATGTGGTCTTATAGAGCAATTCAAATAAAGTACATTAAAAACAGAAAGATACATTAAATAAAAAGTTAACATGGCGATAAAGTGGCGACAGTGTTCAATATGTAAGACTAACGAGTAATTGCACTCAAACGGCCAATTGTTTAAATTTTTCTAAATCTTGTACCGACTTATTAAGTATATAGTTTAATTCAAACAACATACTGATGTTCAGCTTCATATCATCTTTAATTTCTGTAATCTCAAAGAGTTGCCTTTCCTCATTAGGATTATTCTTAAAGTAGTCATTGATCCGTGACTGGCTATCTCGGTAATTTAAAAAAGGTTCGTGCATAGACATCAGTATCTCATTTATATCTAACTGCTCTAGTACATTAATCGCAGACTCATCCTTGCTCTTTCTTGATATCAAACGAAGTGAGTTTAAGGATTGTTTATAGTCCTTCTGAAATGGAATTGTCGCTTTATGCAATACACCGATTAGCCCGATTCCCGTAACAGACTCATCATGTATGGCTTGCTCTAAAGCTGCATTTATATCAAGTAATACACTCTCCAGTTGCAAAACATGCTCATATTATTTTCCATGGTAAAACTCATTCTTCCATTCCTTTGTAGACCTATACGAGATGTATGCTGCTCCAGCCGCTCCCATCCCTCCTAAGATGGAGCCCATTGAAGCAAGGGCGCTTACTGCTGATTCAGATACTTGTATATGAAAGCCAAAAATTAGTCCAACCAGAACTAGACACAACGCACAGATAAGTACCATCTAACTACCCCATTTAACTAAAACCAACAAATTCTGTAGTTTACACCTCTTAATGAGCAGACAAAATCCGCGTTTTTGTAGCCCCACTGTCTCCAACTTTATAATAAAGCCTTTCAGTTCTTCCATTGAAACAAATTGAAAAAATGTTTTTGCCTTAAAAACGCCTGCAAGCCTTATGCTACCTAGCTTAACGAGGCATGAATTTGATCCTTCAAAATCACCCCTAGATCATTAAAACAATGACAAAAAATAGAATAGCCTATAC
>NZ_JBFRSN010001034.1:0-2171 GCF_041473595.1 Vibrio sp. 10N.222.46.A1 | reverse complement strand
TTGGATACTGTTTTTGCCAAGATACAAGCAGGTGTCACCATGCCAGATGCTTTGAGTCAGCTCGTTGAACGAACGGGACTTCATGAGTTAGACGGACTCGTATCCTTGCTGTCTCATGCCTCAAGAATGGGGGGGAGCTTGGCGCAAACTTTACGAGACTATACCGAAGATTTTCGAGATAAGCGGCAACAAGCTGCGGAAGAAATTGCAGCAAAAATACCCACTAAGATGTTATTTCCTATGTTGTTATTTATTTGGCCTTGTTTTTTTATTGTTGCCCTAGGACCTGGGATGATGATTGTTATGGACGCATTGAGTGCGCCAGGAGTCGGTTTATGATGCTAATGAATAGAATGGTTTTACTTTTACTGCCGTTATTAATTTTAGGGTGTGCCTCTTCTGATGAACCAACCAATCAGTTTGATGCCGAGTTGTATTCGGGGAAGCCAATTGACACCTTAACCAGTGACGATCCCCCTGTCAGTGAAAAAGAAGCCATTATGCGCGGTGATGTAGCTTTAAGGGATAACAATATCGATTTAGCTCTTTACGAATACATTCGTTCTCTGTCTTTTCCTGAGCAAGAGTTTCACGATAAAACGTTGTTTACTATCGGCCGGATTCATTCATCTAGAGGCAATTATGCACTGGCAGAAAAAGCGTATTTGGCGGCATTAGATTTTAACCCGGCGCATACGGAAGTGCTGGAGCAGTTAGGCGTTTTATATACCAAACAGCGTCGTACAGATGAGGGAAGAAGCTATTTCTTTAAGGCGATCAATGCAGACCAAGTTCGTTTAAAAAGTAGTGAAACGATTACAAATTACCAAGCCTTAAGTCAAAGTGAAGTAGCCGCTTTGAAGGTTGACAGTATGTCTCCTGCATCAGCCTTTATGGGTATTGGCGTGCTGGAAGATGTCGATGGAAAACATCAAATCGCACAAGAATACTTTAAAAAATCGCTGACTATCGATAAGACATCAGTGAAAGCTCTACTGAATATGGGGTATTCCCATTACATGTACGGTAACTACAAAGAAGCGTATCAATATACTCGTTCGGCTTTAGAGATAGAACCGAACAATGAAAAGGCTCAAAACAACCTTGCGCTCATTTATTTGGCATCAGGTGATGTGAAAAAAGCGATAAATGTGTTTATGCGTCATATGGATGCACCTGAAGCTCTGAACAATGTAGGGTATTTTTTAATTATTCAAGGTCGACCAGATGAAGCCGTTCCTTACCTTCAACAAGCTATTGATAAGAAACCCTCTTATTACAAAATCGCCAATGAAAATCTGAATAGAGCGCTATCAGAGGTAAGAGAGATGAAGCAATAACTACTTAGCGCCAGTTTTAGTGCAATGAAAAGGATCTTTATATTGCCTAACCGTGAAAGTTTTAATAAAGATGTCATTGTAATCTCTATTTTTTGGTTTGCCTGCGCATCAGTGATACTGTTTTACAAGTGGGAAGCAGTATCCGCACTCAATCTAAATGATAACGATGATTATATGCGTTATGTTCAGTTCCAAGCGTGGATGAAAAGTGGTCATTGGTACTTAGAACCGATGAGTAATTTCAATGCTCTCGATGGCATTATTATTCATTGGTCTCGGTTTCCTGATCTAATGTTATCTATAGTCGCTTTCCCATTGCTATTTATAATTGATGATAGTCTTGCTTATTCAATCTCGATTTCTGTTGTGCCATTGTTTTACTTGTTACTTTACGCATTATCATGTTTCTATTTATGTGACCAATACTTTGGGAGCAAATATCGTTTCATAAGTATGATGTTTGCTATTTCCTCTCCTTCAATTATTCATTTCCTGCCAGGTTCTATTGATCACCATAATATTCAACTTATATTAGCAGCACTGTTTCTTTCAGTTACACCTCTTACTACTCGCAATCTCAATCAATCATGGCGTGTTTATATACAATCCACTTTCCTATCTTTATCTTTGTGGACGGGTGTGGATAATCTATTGTTGTTTTTTCCGTTCTTTTTTCTTTATACGGTCTATTTCAGTTTTTTTAATAACGGATACTTTAGTTATATCTCCAAGCTATACGCTACTTGTACGTTTTTGTCATCTATTACTGTTTTATTGAATAGGCCTTACGATGAGTTTTTTGTTTTAAAATATGATGAAGTATCATTTCTG
>NZ_JBFRSN010001033.1:0-2950 GCF_041473595.1 Vibrio sp. 10N.222.46.A1 | reverse complement strand
AGACTACCTGGTGATAAGGTTGATGATTGGATCGGTGCAACACGTCACTCGACTCCGGGCGTAGGTCTTATTTCTCCACCGCCACACCACGATATCTACTCAATCGAAGATTTGGCTCAGCTGATCTACGATCTGAAAAACGCGAACCGTAACGGCCGTGTAAACGTGAAGCTAGTTTCGGAAGCAGGTGTAGGTACGATTGCATCAGGTGTAGCAAAAGCGAAAGCTGACGTAGTACTTATCGCAGGTTTTGATGGTGGTACGGGTGCATCTCCTATGTCTTCTATCCGTCACACAGGTCTGCCTTGGGAACTGGGTCTAGCGGAAACGCACCAAACACTACTGAAAAACGGCCTACGTAACCGTATCGTTGTTCAGTCTGATGGTCAGATGAAAACACCTCGTGACCTTGCAGTTGCAACACTGCTTGGCGCTGAAGAATGGGGCGTAGCAACAGCAGCACTTGTTGTTGAAGGCTGTATCATGATGCGTAAGTGTCACAAGAATACATGTCCTGTTGGTATCGCAACACAAAACAAGACCCTGCGTGAGCGTTTCGACGGCCGCGTAGAAGACGTAGTAACGTTCTTCCAATACATGGCAGAAGGTCTGCGTGAAGTAATGGCTGAACTGGGCTTCCGCTCTATTGATGAGATGGTTGGTCAATCGCACAAACTTAAAGTTCGTGATGACATCGGTCACTGGAAGTACAAGAACCTAGATCTAACACCAGTACTGCATATTGAGCAGGCTCGTGCAGAAGATGGTATCTACAACCAGACAACACAGAATCATAATCTTGAAGACGTTCTAGACCGTAAGTTGATTCAGGCTGCAATCCCAGCGCTTGAGAAAGGTGAAGCGGTTACCGCTCAGTTCCCTATCATCAACACGGACCGTTCAGCAGGCACGATGCTGTCGAACGAAATCTCGAAAGTTTACAAAGACCAAGGTTTACCACAACCAATGAACGTTAAGTTCTACGGTAGTGCTGGCCAATCTTTCGGAGCGTTCCTTGCGAAAGGCGTAAAATTCGAAGTAGAAGGCGACGCGAACGATTACTGGGGTAAAGGTCTGTCTGGCGGTACGTTGGTACTGTACCCAGATGCGAAATCTTCTATCGTTGCGGAAGATAATATCGTGGTGGGTAACGTATGTTTCTACGGTGCAACCTCAGGTGAATCTTTCATTCGCGGTATGGCTGGCGAACGTTTCTGTGTTCGTAACTCAGGTGCGAAGGTTGTAGTTGAAGGTGTTGGTGACCACGGTTGTGAATACATGACAGGTGGCGCGGCAATTATCCTTGGCTCAACGGGTCGTAACTTTGCTGCAGGTATGAGTGGCGGTGTCGCTTATGTTTGGGATAAAGCAGGCGACTTCGAAACCAAGCTCAACGCAGAACTGGTAGACCTAGATCCAATTGAACAAGAAGATAAAGATCTTCTACTAGATATGCTAACGAAGCATGTTGAATTCACAGGAAGTGAAGTTGCTCAGTCTTTCCTAGACAACTTTGAAGTAAGTGTCGCATCACTAGTTAAAGTAATGCCACGCGACTACAAAGCAGTTCTTGAGAAGCGTAAAGCTGAAGCACAACAGGCACAAACGGAAGAAGTGGAGGCAGTATAATGGGTAAGCCTACTGGATTTTTAGAACACGGTCGTGAGCTTCCAAAAAAGCTCGATCCGTCAGTTCGAATTGAAGACAACAAAGAGTTCGTACTTAACGAAGAGTTTGGTGAAAAGATCAATACTCAAGCCTCTCGTTGTATGGACTGTGGCGTACCTTTCTGTCACAGCGGTTGTCCGATTGGTAACATCATCCCAGAATTCAATGATGCGGTTTACCGTGACAGCTGGGAAGAAGCTTGGAACATTCTAAGCTCTACCAATAACTTCCCTGAATTTACAGGTCGTGTGTGCCCTGCTCCTTGTGAAAGCGCTTGTGTTCTTGGTATCAACCAAGACCCAATCACTATCTGTAATATCGAGAAAACAATTGTAGAAACTGCGTACCGTGAAGGGTACGCAAAACCTAAGACACCACGCTCACGTACGGGTAAAACAGTTGCGGTTATCGGTTCAGGTCCTGCAGGCTTAGCCGCAGCTGAGCAACTAAACAGTGCCGGTCACTCTGTGACGGTATTTGAACGTGACGAGAAAGTCGGTGGCCTACTGCGTTTCGGTATCCCAGATTTCAAACTGGGTATGGATGTGATTGATCGTAAGATCAACCTAATGGCTGAAGCTGGCGTTGAGTTTAAAGTGAACCAACACATCGGTGTTGATGTTAATGCTCAACAGCTACGCCAAGAGTTTGATGTGGTATTGCTAACGGGTGGTTCTACGGTTCCACGTGACTTGCCAATCCCAGGTCGTGAGCTGAAAGGCGTTCACTTTGCCATGGAATTCCTTGGTCAAAACAACCGCCGTGCCAACGACTTAGACCTAAAAACAGAAGAGCTTCACGCTAAAGATAAGCACATTGTGGTTATCGGTGGTGGTGATACGGGTTCTGACTGTGTGGGTACATCAAACCGTCATAAAGCAGCAAGCATTACTCAGGTTGAGATCATGCCGATCCCACCAGAGAAGCGCCCTGCTAATATGCCTTGGCCTCAATACCCAATGATCATGAAGACCACCACTTCTCACGAAGAGGGTTGTGAACGTCATTGGAACATCCTGACTAAAGAGTTCATCTCTGACGATAACGGTAATGTAACCGGACTTCGCATTGCTGACATCGTTTGGCAAGATGCGAAACCAGGTGAACGTCCAAGTTTTGATGAAGTAGCAAACTCTGAACGTGTTATCCGTTGTGATATGGCATTTCTAGCGATGGGCTTCTTACACCCAGAACCAACAGGTGTACTGGCTCAGCTAGACATTAAACTGGATGAACGCGGCAACGTGGCCTCTGAAGGTTATGCGACCAACCAAAAAGGCGT
>NZ_JBFRSN010001032.1:0-359 GCF_041473595.1 Vibrio sp. 10N.222.46.A1 | reverse complement strand
GCTTGATGTTTCTTAGCAATGCTAAACCGCCCATACCGGCCATCTGTACATCAGAGACCACGATATCAACAGAGTTTGATTTCAATTTTACCAGAGCATCTTCCGCACAATCCGCTTCCAGCCATTCGTAACCAGCAAGCGCGAGTGTATCGACAAGGGCTTCGCGTAGACCTTCATCATCTTCGACGATTAACACTTTGCTTTGAGCCATAGGATTCTCCAGTGTAAATTCAGTTAAAACTTATTAGTCTTCAGAAGAAGAGCTTCTTTCCAACGGTAGACACATGGTAAAGCATGCGCCGTCACCCTCTTCTGATATCAATTCCAGTCGACCTTCATGTGCTCGGCATACCATTTGT
>NZ_JBFRSN010001031.1:0-266 GCF_041473595.1 Vibrio sp. 10N.222.46.A1 | reverse complement strand
CAACATCAGGATTAGTAAAAACCCTAAATAGTGGTGCGCCCTGGAGGATTCGAACCTCCGACCGCCTGGTTCGTAGCCAGGTACTCTATCCAGCTGAGCTAAGGGCGCAACGGTTTCGATATTGAGCTGTTAGTTAAGGCAATAAAGCAGTTAAAACTAAACGTTCAACATCAGGATTAATGAAAACCCTAAATAGTGGTGCGCCCTGGAGGATTCGAACCTCCGACCGCCTGGTTCGTAGCCAGGTACTCTATCCAGCTGAGCTA
>NZ_JBFRSN010001030.1:0-643 GCF_041473595.1 Vibrio sp. 10N.222.46.A1 | reverse complement strand
CAGTTTCAGCTTCTTCACGGCGGATAATGACTTTACCCATCGCAAGTTCAGGACATGCAAAGCCGCCAGCAATAGCTGTGTTACTTTGTGGTGCCGTCTCTTGAGCTACGTTTTGCTCCTGTACAGCAACTTGAGTTTCAACTGCTACTTGAACTTCAGCCACTTCAGGTTTTGCCTGATTATGGTGAGGTTTTGGAATGAAGCGAGGCATCACTTTACCCATAGCCATCTCTGGAGAAGCTACACCACCTTTACGTAGGCGGAATGGGTTAGGACGACGATCACGACCGCGACGACGACGTTGACCACTTGCACGTAGGTGACGTGGAGAACGACGGTTGCGACGTTGCTTCGGCTCTTCCTGTTCTGTTTGTTCATCAGCGTTTGCTTGAGTTGCTTCTACTTGTTCCGCAACTTTTTGCTCTTGAGCTACTGATTGTTCTTTCGCAATAGACTGTTCTTTAGCAACAGCAGACTCATTTGACGAGTTTTCTGAAGCTTCAGCTTGTTGGTCTTTAATACGAACTTGTTTGTTCAGTTTACGACGCTGACGACGCTCTTTAATCTTAGCTGCTTTCGCTTCTGGCTTAGCCTTAGGCGCTTCTAGTTTATCAGCTTGAGCTTCTGCCGCTAGCTGTAGACC
>NZ_JBFRSN010001029.1:0-2047 GCF_041473595.1 Vibrio sp. 10N.222.46.A1 | reverse complement strand
GTTTTGCCCTGTCGCAGACACCAGATTGGCTTCTGCGCGAGCTATTAACTCATCTAAGCTTCTTTGTGTACTCATTGGTTAACCTTTGAAAGTGGAACATCGAACTGAGAGCCATCAGTTAGGGTGATCATCACATTGCGACCCATTTGGTTTGGCTTCTCTCGCCATACTGAAACTTCAACTGCTTTGGCGTGGCCATCGGTAATGAGCCAAGCAAGCGACTCTTCACAAAACCGTTTCGCGAGGCTTAATGTTTCGTCTGTGAGCTTTGCTCGTTTGAGCGTCCAATCACGAGAGCCGACCACGTTTATCAACTCATTGCTCCAAGTGCCACCGCGCTCATTACTTGCCATACGGGCGCGATCGTTTTGAGTCGATTCGGCATAGTTGTAAACACTCTGAAGCACAGCATGGGTTAGCCCCTCTTTAGAACTGAGTGGTGCCGTTAGGGCGGTTAAATTGAAATGACTCATCCTTTATTTGGCCCCTTGGTGGTTCTGTTTGTCCCGTCGTCTTTGTAGTCGTGGTCGTGGTTTTCACTGCTGACTCCTGCGAAAGTACCACCTTGTTTACCTTCCACTTTTCCATTAGCAGTGATATTCCCACCAACAGTGACATTACCTGTGAATTCGCTTTCAGGAGTATCTACCAACAACTTGGTTGGTGATGTCACCTTGATGCCTTGGTCTGTGAAATGAACAAGGTTGCCTTTGTCATCGAGTATCGCAACTTCACCAGGCTGCAAATCTATTTGGTGGCGTTCGTCTTCTACGTTTACGGTGATGCCGCGAGATGTGGTTCCACCAATGAAGAGGTTGTAAGTTTTCGCACCTGGTAGTGGGCGACTCATAAACCCGTAGTTGTGCACGCGTTTTATCTTGTCGTTGGTTCGGCCTGTCGCGGTCTTGATTTGTAATCGGCCTGTGGTTGCACCTGTGACAGTGCCGGTGCCAATCACGTTTTTAATTCTGGCCATTAATCGCTGTTGCTGCTGCAGAGCACTAGACATAACTTTGCTCCTTAAACGGTCTGAATAACTCAACCGACGTTTCCGTAGAGCTTTCAGACACAGATAGGCCAAGCGACTTGATCACCAACATCTCACTGAAGCTTTGCTCTTGGTCAGCGACTCGAATCACACGGTTTAATCCATCAATGGCCAACTCAGGGAATATGTCGGCAATCGTGTTTGATGCAGTCAGGCTTTGAGCAATGGCAAGGTTGCGCTCATATTTAGCACGAGACAGGCAAGCTTCACGGTTTTGTAACTGGTCACAGGTGATCACCATAGTGCGTGAGCTATCGACGTTTGGGTTGATGACCTGTGCGCTTGCGTCATCCCATTGGCCTTGCACATCAATGGTGTGGAATTGCTGATTGAAGGTGCGCTTGATGTTCAGGCTATCGATGTTATTGCCCGTTTCTAGGCCTATGTTACTGATAGTTGCATGTGCGGTGTTTTCAATGGTTAACACGCCACTGCGCTCAACCAACATAAAACCTTGCTCTCGAATGAGTTGCGCCACGTTCTCTACAGGGGATTCCGCATTTATCTGAAACTCGGGGATGACTGGCATACTTTTCACCAGACTTTTCACTTTCAAACCAAATGGCTTGGCGACATGGCGAAGTAGCTCTTCCACGTTCAAGTTATAAAGCGCGTCCATCGTGATACGCGAATCAATCATGTTGGCACTCTTTGAACGGCCAGAAATGGAAACAGCGTGAGCGCTTGAATCGGTGTTTGAATCCACACCATCAATCTGACCAATCAGAATCGACTTGTCGTTAAGGAAGAACTCAACCGACAACGGGCTTTCAATACTCATAGGCTCAATTGAGCAACTGAACGTATGGGCCAGCTGTTCTATGGAGTAGTTGAGATTTGCTTGATAGAAGGTGCGCGGCTTACCATCAATGTGCATCGTTAGCGTGTTCATGACACATCCCTTACGGCAATGTCACCACGAATGAAGAGCGGGTGCTGCAGTGCATTCATTTTGGTGATGACTTTTTCTTGAGTGAACTCATCGTGCGCAATCGCCAG
>NZ_JBFRSN010001028.1:0-387 GCF_041473595.1 Vibrio sp. 10N.222.46.A1 | reverse complement strand
CGCGCGGATCTCGCTATAATCCCTCAGAGTTTAAACATTGAGATTGTGAAAAGCGAATGAAAACAATTGAGGTTGATGAGGACCTATACCGTTTTATTGCGGGTCAGACAGAACGTATTGGCGAAAGCGCTTCAGATATTCTGCGCCGCTTGTTACTGGTTGATAACCAAGGCACGGTTCCGATCGAAGAGATCGTTGAGCCAAAAGGTATCGTTGTTAGCAAAGAGGTAGGCTTTACTCCAGAGAAGTTCGATGGCGTTAAAGAAATGCGCTCACTACTAATATCAGATGAGTTTGCATCACTAAAGAAAGCCATTGATCGTTTCATGCTTGTGTTATCAACACTGCATAAAATCGACCCTTTAAGCTTTTCAGAAGCAACTCAAG
>NZ_JBFRSN010001027.1:0-700 GCF_041473595.1 Vibrio sp. 10N.222.46.A1 | reverse complement strand
GTGTTCAGTGGTAAATTGAGCTTAATCTGCATGGTAGCAAACGTGTTATGCTGGCGTTAGCTGACGATGTGATGGCACTAAGCCACAACCACAGAGCATTGGTGAATAAGGATATGAGGCCGCGAGCTAAGCACAATTCAAAACGCAGAGCTATAGAGTGGATTTGTTTTACTGCATCTTACTGTCACGACTAAATTTATTTGTTGTTATTTTCCTTGGTAGGTGGGTGAGAATTAGCGCCACTTTCAACAATTGAGCAGTGTTCAAGTGCCTGCTTTCTTCCAAGGACACTAAATAGTGAACAAACTAATTTTATCGACGGCCATTCTTTCAAGCTTAGCTCTATCTGGTTGTGAATCGCTCGATGGTCAAACAGTGTTAATTGACTACGGTATGAGTAAACGTGATGTGATTGAAATTATGGGTATGCCACAAGATCGTCAAATGAAAGGGTTTAACGAAGCATTCCAATACTGTCAAAGTGGAACATCTTTTGGAGCAAACTCTCACCAAGTTGTGTACTTTTACAAAGGTAATGTGGTTGGCTTGAATTCATACAAGACTTCTGTCAGTGGTTGTACTGGTGGAATGCGTACAATCAACTGGGAGTCATTACCTGACTTCACGATAGAGCATCGAGTACGCTAATAATTTAGCGCCTATCTATATGGTACATCGAATAATCTAATCGATGCTTAAC
>NZ_JBFRSN010001026.1:0-2204 GCF_041473595.1 Vibrio sp. 10N.222.46.A1 | reverse complement strand
GTTCTTCTGCCGCAGTCGCAATTGAGTTAACCATGCTTTGTACGTTGCCCGCACCGCTAACAATTGCTTCTAGAGCCGATACCGCCCCTGTACTTTGCTCTACACCAATTTCAACTAAACGACAGTTGTCTTGAGTGTAAGTAACCGCTTCTTGAGTACCAGATTGAATAGATTGGATGATACCAGACACTTCTTGTGTTGCTTTAGTCGTTCTCTCCGCTAGCGCTCGTACTTCATCAGCTACCACGGCAAAACCACGACCGAACTCACCAGCACGCGCAGCTTCAATAGCCGCGTTCAGAGCCAAGAGGTTGGTTTGTTCTGCGATATCTTCGATTACCTTGATAACACTGCCAATCTGCTCGCCATGTGAACCCAGCGTGTTCATTTGTAACGACATGTCGCTCATTTGAGTAGACACTTGTTGGATGCTCGCAACCATCTCCACGATCACTTTACGACCGTCTTCTGCAGACGTTTCTGAGCGGCGCGCTTCTTCATAAGTAGAAGTACCTTGTTGCGCTACTTCAGAAATGGTTAAGCTTAGTTCTTCTGCCGCAGTCGCAATCAATGTCGCTTTATCTGCTTGAGCAGAGGCGCCAGATACGATGTCGTGGCTGATTGATGATAGCTCACCAGTAACGGATTGAACTTGGGTAGTCACTGATGAGATAGAACCGAGGAGATCGACCAATGACTTTTGCATCTGGTTGATCGATTGAGCAAGGTCAGCCAACTCATCACCAGAATCATCAACAATGTCACCTGCCGTTAGATCACCATTTGCTACGCGTCGTGCAACTTGCTCTACACGAGTTAAGCGATTAGTAATAGAGCTAGACAATACAAACGCAATTACGCAACCAAACACAATCGCAACCGCAGTCAACACCATAATCGTGCGTTCGATTGTAATAAACGAATCCGTTAGTGTTAGCAGAGCTCGCTCTGTATCAGCAATCTCACTTTCAGATGCTTGATCAAGCAAATTTTCAATCGGGATAAGATTACTCTCATACAAAGAGCGAAGCTGCTGGATATTTGATAACAATGCAGTTTCATCATTAAGCATAGGTACGAGCTTCGATTCAAACTCTTGAGTAAAGCGCCCCATTAGCTCTTCAATTCGCTGAACACGACGATGGTCCTCTGAGCCTTTACTCTCTAAACGCTTTGCTTCTTCAATTGCTTGAGAAAATTGAGTCTTATTAGCTCGATAATCATTGAGCGCATTACCGCCCTGAACAACCGCGCCCAAAGCATCACGGTAAACATCACCAGCTTCATCGATCAATATAAGGTAGGTAACAGTTCCTGGAACATCATCCAGTCTAATTTCATCAGAGCTCTCGTGAGCCCCAATCACTTCTATCGATACAATCCCTACTAACGTGACAAGCACCGCCAATATAGATCCAAAACCCAAATATAGTTTTTTTCTCACTGACAATTTCACAGAACACCTACCTAAAATAAATACAGGCCGATATAGCCTAACCGAAAGATATATCGGCCACCACACGGATAACTTTAGGGGACGATGTTTTTATTTCTCGAAAAACAATAAGTACGTCGCATAAAAAACGGGAGCCAATGGCTCCCGCTTATCAATTAACTTTAGTTTGCGATTAGAGTTTCTAAGAATTATAGCTTCTTAGAAATAAGCGCAGAGCCGGCAATGATACCAATACCTAGTAGCATGATTGCACCTTTACCGCTGTCGAAGCCAGAAGAGATACCCATGAACGCTACGATAGCGATAGCTACTGGGATGATGTACTTAACGAGTGTGTACCATAGACCGAATAGTGGGAAAGATACTTCACCGTCGTTAGTGATTTCTTTCTCTAGGTCAGCACGGTTTAGTCTCCAACCAGCGAAGATACATACCAACATACCGCCAACTGCTAGGAAGATTTTATCCGTTAGTAAGTCGAAGATATCAAATGCACCAGTACCAAACAGTGTTGGACCGAAACCGCCAAGTGATAGAGAAGCGAAGATACATAGAATCGCCATTACGACACTTGCAGACAGTACAGCTGTTACACGCTTCATGCCTTTCTCATCGATTAGGTACGAAACAACAACTTCAAGTAGAGATACTGAAGAAGTCAGTGCCGCTACACTTAGACCAACGAAGAACATAAGAGCAAATAGAAGACCAACTACGCCGCCCATTTCAGCGAATAGCTGAGGAACAA
>NZ_JBFRSN010001025.1:0-4439 GCF_041473595.1 Vibrio sp. 10N.222.46.A1 | reverse complement strand
GTTAGCCGTTGTGATTGCTCAAGGCATCGCAACGTCTATATGGTATAGCGAATCAAAACACAAAGAGCTGGAAGGAATTCGTTCTGCCTCGTCGAGCATGGCGAACATGTTTGCTTCAACGGTGACTTTTTTCCAATCTCTACCCGTTAAATATCGTCATATCGTGCTGGATCAAATACGGAATATGGGCGGTACGCGCTTCTTCGTTTCTTTCAATAAAGAGGCTTTGATTGTCGAACCGATCCCCGATACCCGTTTAAAAACAGCCTCGATTGAAGCGATAGAAAGTGTTTTGAGTAGCAAACTCAATAAAGTGGCGTCAGTGCGGGTAGATTTTTCTCGACCTGAACACCTTCGCTTGCTTAAAAACGACATCTACTTAAGCGATCTCCCGCGATCTTGGGCACATCATACTTTAACGTTAGAACCGCTGAATCCACCCATTCTGGTTGTACAAATCGAATTGACCAGTCACGAATGGGTATACATTGCGGCATTGTTGCCTGCTCCATATGTGAAACTCGACGATACGATTCTTGGCAGAGAGCAGGTGATCTTCTTAGTTTCTTCAACGCTTATTCTGCTGGTTCTAACTTACTTGATGATTCGTCGCCAAGTGCGTCCTCTGAAAAAGTTAGCAAGGGCGGCCAATGAGATGAGTATGGATATTCAGCAGCCTCCGCTAAACGAAGAAGGGGCGACTGAACTGGTCACCGCAACCCGAGCCTTTAATCGCATGCAGCAACGGATTCGTCGCTATGTTGCCGACCGAGAGCACCTTTTTTCTGCGATCTCCCATGACTTAAAGACACCAATAACACGTCTAAGATTGCGTGCAGAGTTGTTGGAGAGTGAAGTAAAGAAAGACAAATTTAATAAAGATCTCGATGAGCTTGAGATGATGGTTAAAGGTGCTTTGCAAGCAGTAAGAGACACCGATCTACACGAGAACAATGCCATTATTGACCTCAACGAAATGGTACTTTCTGTTATTGAATCTCATAACCAGTATCAGAAAAAAGTTGAGTTTGAGCCGGTCGTCATTGAGCCACTGGTCGCGAAACCACTGGCGATTAAGCGTGTACTGACCAACTTAATTGACAACGCGGTTAAGTATGGTTCATCAGCTGTCGTGGAAGTTAGTGGTGATGAGCTTTGGGTTGTCGTGACTATTCAAGACCGTGGGAATGGCATTCCTGAAGACAAGTTAGAGATGGTTTTTGAACCCTATTTTAGGCTAGCAACGGATGATCAAGGACACGGACTTGGCCTCGGGATCTGCCGAAATATCCTGCACGGACACGGTGGAGATCTCATTATTCGCAACTCCTCTCAAGGTGGCTTGGAAGTCAAAGTCTATATCCCAACAGGCTTAGAAGTGTAGTGTAACAATCTTGTTACATTGGGCTTACCTTTTGTTTCAATCTTACCAGTCAGAATAAGTAGACTCTTTAATGAACCGGACGTCGAGTCCGCTAAACATGGAAGATAATAATGAAAATCAATAAAACCCTACTTACTCTATCTCTTCTTGCTGCCTCAACATTTTCTCAAGCTGGTGAAGTGGAAGTGCTCCACTGGTGGACTGCCGGTGGCGAAGCGAAATCCGCTGCCGTACTGAAAGAGATGATTGAACAACAAGGCCATACTTGGAAAGACTTCGCAGTTGCTGGTGGCGGCGGTGAAAGTGCGATGACTGTTTTGAAAACGCGAGCAGTATCGGGCAATCCACCTTCTGCAGCGCAGATTAAAGGTCATGATATTCAGGAGTGGGGTGGTTTAGGTTTTCTAACGTCTCTCGATGCGACTGCTAAACAAGAACAATGGGATGAACTACTACCAGAAGTAGTGACTAAAGTGATGAAGTGGGATGGTGAATATGTGGCAGTTCCTGTCAACGTTCACCGTGTTAACTGGCTTTGGGCAAACCCTGTTGTTTTAGAAAAATCGGGTGTGACAGTTCCAACGACATTAGATGAGTTCTTTGTTGCTGCAGACAAGATTAAAGCGGCTGGCTTCATTCCATTAGCTCACGGTGGTCAGCCTTGGCAAGACGCGACCGTATTCGAAGCCGTGGCACTTGATGTACTAGGCAGTGAAGACTACAACAAAGCGTTCGTTGATCTTGATATGGACGTATTATCTGGCGACAAAATGGTGGAAGTGTTCACCAAGTTCAAAAAGATGCGTGATTACATCGACAGCAACTCTCCTGGTCGTGATTGGAATGTAGCAACCTCAATGGTTATCAATGGTGAAGCAGCGATGCAGATCATGGGTGACTGGGCGAAAGGTGAATTTACTGCGGCAGGCAAAGTGCCGGGTAAAGATTACATCTGTGCACCAGCTCCAGGTACTGCCGGCCAATTTACTTTCAATATCGATAGCTTTGCGTTCTTTGAGTTAAGCGACCAAGAGAACCAAAAAGCGCAGCAAGACCTAGCGAAAACCATTCTTACCAAAGATTTCCAAGAAGTCTTCAACCTTAACAAAGGTTCTATCCCTGTACGTCTAGATATGGACATGTCTAAATTCGACCAATGTGCGTTGGATTCAATGGCTACTTTCAAAGCGAGTGCTGAATCGGGCGATCTTGTTCCGAGTATGGCTCACGGCCTAGCGACAACAAGCTATGCTCAAGGCGCTATCTATGACGTAGTGACCAACTTCTTCAACGAGAAAGATGCCGATCCTAAACAAGCGGCAGCTAAGTTAGCAAAAGCAGTGAAAGCGGCTATCTAATCTAACTTGATAAGTGACACACAACGCACGTGAGTGACGGGCTGTGTTGCTTTATCGAACCCCCAGGGTGGGTAGGCTCGTAGGGAGCCTATCTGCTCTTCACTCCCAATTCTGATATGCGTGATGCTGATGTGGTGCCGAAAGGTAAGCCATTGGCTCGATTGTGCAACAAGGATAAGTTATGGAGCATGTTTTGACTGAGTCGACTCCAAAACCCACAAGGAGCCAGCCTGCACCGAAACCGAGTTTTGCTGACAGGTTGCAACATTGGTTACCTAAAATTGTACTGGCGCCGACTGCGTTAGTGACCGTGGTGTGTATCTACGGCTACATATTTTGGACGGCAGCGTTGTCGTTCACCAACTCTCGATTTCTGCCGAGCTTTAATTTCGTTGGTTTAACCCAATATGAAAAGCTGATGGATAACGATCGCTGGATTACCTCAATCACCAACCTCGGTGTGTTTGGTTTTCTATTTATGGCGATTGCCATCTTGCTTGGTGTTGGTTTAGCGGTATTGCTTGACCAGAACATCCGTCAAGAAGGGGCGATTCGTACCATCTATCTCTACCCAATGGCGTTGTCATTCATTGTGACGGGTACGGCGTGGAAATGGATTCTTAATCCGGGTCTTGGCATTGAAAAACTGATGCAAGATTGGGGATTTACTGACTTCAAATTTGACTGGCTAGTCGACTCCGAAATGTCGGTGTATACCTTGGTTATCGCAGCACTTTGGCAGTCTTCAGGGTTTGTGATGGCGATGTTCTTAGCAGGTCTGCGTGGCATCGATTCTTCAATCATCAAAGCGGCGCAAATTGATGGGGCAAGCTTACCTACCATCTATCTCAAAATCATTCTGCCTTGTTTGCGCCCTGTGGTCTTCAGTGCGGTGATCATTACTTCTCACATTGCGATTAAGAGCTTCGACCTTGTGACGGCAATGACAGCGGGTGGCCCCGGTTATTCATCGGATCTTCCTGCGCTATTCATGTACGCACACTCTTTTACTCGCGGACAAATTGGCCTTGGTGCTGCCAGTGCCATGATGATGCTTGCCGGTATCTTAGCGATTCTCGTGCCTTATCTTTACTCTGAACTTAGGGAGAAAAAGTCATGATGAATAACATCAATTTTGCTCGAATCTTTATTTATTCAGCACTGCTTTTCTTCTGTTTAGTGTATCTAATGCCATTGTTCGTGATGGCGCTGACGTCATTCAAAACTCTGCCTGACATCAAAGCGGGTAACTTAATGAGCTTGCCGAAAGAGTGGGTGTTCGATGCTTGGTATAAAGCGTGGGATACCGCCTGTACGGGCGTGAAATGTGAAGGTATTAAAGGTTACTTCTGGAACTCGTTCCAAATGGTGATTCCTGCGGTTGCGATCTCAACATTGCTCGGTGCATTCAATGGTTATGTCGTGACGAAATGGCAATTTAGAGGTTCAAACCTGTTCTTTAGCTTGTTGTTGTTTGGTTGCTTCATCCCATTCCAAGTGGTGTTGCTGCCAATGGCAACCATGCTTGGCAAGATGGGTTTAGCAAACACAACCATCGGTTTGGTGATTGTGCACGTTATCTACGGCATGGCGTTTACGACTCTATTTTTCCGTAACTTCTACATCTCGATTCCTGATGAATTGATCAAAGCAGCAAAACTGGATGGCGCAGGCTTCTTTACCATTTTCTTTAAGAT
>NZ_JBFRSN010001024.1:0-5013 GCF_041473595.1 Vibrio sp. 10N.222.46.A1 | reverse complement strand
GATCACCGACATCATGATCAGACCGGGCACAATGTATTCCATGTAGCTAAAGCCATTCATTTCACCAATACGCGCACCAATCAGGTTACCGAAGATGATGAAGTAAAGCGTCATGGTAATCGCTGGCGGCACCAGAGTTTGCACCCAGATACGCGTGAAGCGATTGATCTCTTTGGTCAACAAGCTGCAGAAAGCGGTCCAATATAGGCTGTACATATTATTTATTCCCCTCACGGACGATACTCACAAATAGCTCTTCTAGGCGGTTTGCTTTGTTACGCATAGAGAGAACTTTTACCTGCTGCTCACTCAATTGATCAAAGATGGTATTCAAACCTCGATTCTTGTCGATTTCGATTTCTAGCGAGCCATTAACCATCACTTGGCTATTCACACCTTCAAGTTTAGGTTCAGTCGCACCCTCTTCAAGATCAAGAATAAAGGTCTCGGCACTCAACTTACCCAACAGCGACTTCATTGTGGTGTTCTCAATCAACTCACCACGATTGATGATACCAATGTTACGACACAGCATTTCCGCTTCTTCTAGATAGTGCGTAGTTAAAATAATGGTGATGCCCTGCTTCTCGTTGATCTCCTTGAGGAATTCCCACATTGAACGACGCAATTCAATATCAACACCCGCCGTTGGTTCATCAAGAATTAACAAATGAGGCTCATGCATCAGTGCACGCGCGATCATCAAACGACGCTTCATACCACCAGATAAGTTACGCGCACGTTCGCCACGCTTTTCCCACAAATCGAGCTGAGATAAGTACTTTTTAGCGCGTTCTTTAGCAAGAGCTTTCGGTACACCGTAGTAACCGGCTTGTTGTAGCACGATCTGCTCAACCGTTTCGAACGGGTTAAAGTTAAACTCTTGCGGGACTAAACCTAAGTTCAACTTCGCTAACTCCAGATCGGTATCAATGTCGTAGCCAAACACTTTCACCTTGCCTGACGTTTTATTAACCAGTGAAGAGATAACACCAATGGTGGTGGATTTACCCGCACCATTTGGGCCAAGTAGTGCGTAAAAGTCGCCTTTTTCTACTTGTAAACTCACGCCCTTAAGAGCCTCAAAGCCCCCTGCATAAGTTTTTCTTAGTTGCTCAATTTCTAATGCATACATAGAGATAGACTGCCATTTGCTATAGATAAGATGTTGATGGCCGAATTTGAGGAAGAGAGTAATGCTTAATACGAGCTAGCAGAAAACTAACTCAAACTTGTTTACTCGGCCATTTTGCAAACAAGTTTATCGTTGATTAACGATTAATACAAATACCGAGTGAGGCTTTCTTTCGAAAGCGAACAAGAATATTAGGTACGTAAAGAGCTATTCAGTGTTCAGTAAACATAAAAAATGCCGTTAAGTTATTAACTTAACGGCATTAATCACAAATACTATATTTGGCGTCTATAACTGATTCATGTGAAATTATTGCTGAAGATTAAACTGACTCAAATTGATGTTCATCTCTATCAACATAGCTTGTTGCAGCTGTCAGGGCTTCATATCTGAATCGATAAGTATTGGATTCAGGTACAAGGTCAATCACATGGAATTTTTCTAATTGCTGACGAGTATTCTCATTAGGACACAATAAGTACACTTCACACTGCGCATCTAGGGCATCTTTAATCGCATTTTCTAGCGCTAAACCAACGGTAACATCAATCATAGGCACATCAGTTAGATCTAAGATCATCGCTTCATAATCAGAAATACTCGAGTGTTGACGTGAAATCGCTTTTGAAACACTGAATATCATCGGCCCAGAAAGGTAGAAGAACAGCACTTTACCATTGGCACTATCCAGTAACTGACGTTCACTGTCAGTTAATGGGATATCGTCTTCATCATCGCCATCACTGATCGCCTTAACTTGTCTAGCTTGCTCTCGACTCAGCCTTTCAATGATCAGAATGTTTGAGATAAAAACGCCCAGCCCGACCGCAATAATTAAATCAACGAATACGGTTAATAACATCACACCGTACATGACACCCATGCCGGCATAACTCACCTTGTGTGCGCGCTGAATAAAACTCCAATCAAGGATGTTGAAACCGACATACATCGCGATACCAGCCAACACCGCCATAGGGATCGGTTCTGTTAAGCCTCCCGCAACCAATACCACTAGCGCAAGCACCAAAGCACGAATAACACCAGAAAGCGGAGAACGAGCCCCTACCTGAATGTTGGTCACGGTGCCCATGGTTGCGCCCGCACCGGGTAGCGCACCAAACAGACCAGAAATCATATTCGCAATGCCTTGGCCACGAAGTTCTTTGTCTGAATCATGCTCTTTACGAGTCAATGAATCTCCGATAACCGCAGTCAAAAGCGTATCAATACAACCAAGAGTACCTAGCACCAAAGCATCGATAACCATTGTGGTGAATTGCTCAGAGCTGATAGTCGGAATAACAAGAGAAGGTAAGCCTGCGGGAATTTCACCAATACGGCGAATAGAATCGGTATCAAAGATAATAACGGATAAGAGCGTTACAGCCACTAAAGCGACCAATTGAGCGGGCACATACTTACGATATTTAGCAGGAAAACCGAAAAGGATACCAAGCGTTAACACCCCCAAAAACAGCTCACTGACTTTCAGATTTGCTAGCGTATCAGGAAGTGCCGAAAGTGTGCCCATCACTCCGCCAGAAGGGGCTGCGTGCCCTAGCAAAGGAGAAAGTTGCAGAATGACAAGAATCACGCCGATACCGGACATAAAGCCAGATATCACGCTATATGGCATCAAAGTGACGTACTTTCCTAGTTTTAATGTACCGAGTAATATCTGAAAAGCACCCGCCATCATTACCACGGTAAAGGTCATTGCCATCCCGGTTTCAGGGTACTTGGCCACCATGCTGGTCATTACTGCCGTCATGATCACTGTCATCGGCCCGGTAGGCTCTGATATCAAGCTGCTTGAGCCACCAAACAATGCCGCAAATAGGCCCACCATGATGGCGCCCCAAAGGCCAGCTTCCGCGCCCGCACCAGAAGCGACACCAAATGCCAACGCTAAAGGCAATGAGATGATGGCTGTAGTTACACCGCCAAACATATCTCCTTTGAGATTGATATCCGTAAAACGACTTCCAAACAAAACACACCTTCCTGATGATGAAATGACAAACCTTATCACTTTAACAAATGTATCAACGGTTCAGAAAGTGTTAATTTAATCACACTATTCGTCTCTTATATTCGGATTATGCCTTTTACGCTAAGTTAATGATTTTAACGACTAGTACACGTCAGATGAGTACTATTTGACACAGTTTTTACAAGATTGAATTTGTAACATTGTGTATAGTTAGAGTTCTTAATTAAGGGATGTAAGACGCAAAATGCCAGAGATTAAACAGCTTTTTGAAAACAACTCTAAATGGTCAGAAGAAATTCGCTCTCAACGACCAGAGTATTTTACAACGCTTGAAGAGGGTCAAAGCCCTGGTTTTCTATGGATAGGCTGCTCAGATAGCCGCGTTCCAGCCGAGCGTCTCACTGGTTTGTATTCTGGCGAACTGTTTGTTCACCGAAATGTCGCTAATCAAGTAGTTCATACCGACCTAAACTGCTTATCAGTAGTGCAATACGCTGTCGATGTACTCAAAGTGAAACACGTTATTGTTTGTGGTCACTACGGCTGTGGCGGTGTTAACGCAGCGATAGATAACCCTAAACTGGGTCTTATCAACAACTGGCTACTCCACATACGCGATAACTATCTTAAGTACCGTAAGCAAATTGAATCTCTGCCTCGTGAACAATGGGGTGACAAGTTATGCGAAATTAACGTTGCAGAACAAGTCTACAATCTTGGTAACTCGACCATCATGCAAAGCGCATGGGAACGTGGACAAGATATTGAAATCCACGGTGTGGTTTATGGTATTGGTAATGGCAAGCTGCAAGATCTTGGTGTTCGTTGCTCAAGTAATGATACTTTAGAAAACAGCCATTTAGCGGCGCTTGATAAAATCCTATCGTCTCCAATCCTAGGTTAATTCTTAACGTCTAACCAATAGATATAAGAAAGAATAGATATAAAAAAGGCTCGCGTTTTGCGAGCCTTTTTTGTTTGTGTTCAACAGAGTCGTTATTACTCTTGAGGTACAACTTTACCGATGTACGGTAGGTGACGATATTTTTGTGCGTAGTCGATACCCACACCAACAACGAATTCATCTGGGATTTCAAAACCAATCCACTTTGTGTCTACAATGACTTCACGACGAGAAGGCTTGTCTAATAACGTACAAATTTCGATAGATTTAGGACCACGCAGGCTCAGAATTTCTTTTACTTTAGTCAGCGTGTTACCAGTATCGATAATGTCTTCTACAAGTAGAACATCTTTACCTTGGATGTCATCATCAAGGTCTTTCAAAATACGAACATCACGTGAGCTTTCCATGCCGTTGCCGTAGCTAGACGCAGTCATGAAATCCACTTGGTGAGTTAAATCGATAGCACGAGCAAGATCCGCCATAAAGACAAAAGATCCGCGCAATAAGCCAACTAAAACTAGATCTTCGCTACCTTGGTAGTGCTCCGTGATCTGCTTGCCTAGTTCGTTCACTCGATCCTGAACTTCTTGCTCAGAGATCATGACTTCAACTGTATGCTTCATACTGCTCTCATTTTATTTGGTGATTGCGACGAATGTTGACACTTTCGTCAGTTGTGTCGCTCAATTTTGTGCGTAAGTCTAGCACTGCTCAAATACCCACACCACCTTATGCTTCGAATTTACTGTTAGATTCTCAATGAAATGTGCATTGGTGCGTTATCCAATACTCGCATCCTTTCACATCAACACTGATCACGCTTTATGTATCAAGTTTGATGTAACTGTCTATAAAACAAGCACAAGGGATTGACCATTCACATATGCACCATTACACTCATCTTGGCTTAAATAATAATAAAATCATTAATATAAAAATTCGTTGGCAAGGAAAAACAATATGGACTCAATAACG
>NZ_JBFRSN010001023.1:0-661 GCF_041473595.1 Vibrio sp. 10N.222.46.A1 | reverse complement strand
ATCATGATGTCGGTGATCACCAACTCATATTCCAACGTTGCTTCATCGTTCTTTAGTGCCAAATTCCAGAAGAACATTGAAGAGCTGCTTGTAGCACCTGTTCCTAACTACGTGATTATCGCCGGCTTCGTAATGGGCGGCGTGGTGCGTGGCTTGTTAGTGGGCACTATCGTCACCTTTGTATCGCTGTTCTTTGTTGACCTTCAAGTCGACCACTGGGGCGTGATCATTGCGACGGTATTTCTCACGTCGGTTGTGTTTGCTCTGGGTGGCTTGATCAACGCGGTATTCGCACGCACGTTTGATGATATTTCTATTATCCCAACCTTCATTTTAACGCCGCTGACGTATCTCGGTGGTGTGTTCTACTCGATCAGTCTATTGCCTGAATTCTGGCAAGGTGTATCGAAGTTGAACCCTATCGTGTATATGGTAAACGCGTTTAGATATGGTTTTTTGGGTGTGTCTGATGTGGGTATTGTGACGTCGTTTGGCGTACTAGGTGTGTTTATTGTCGTGCTGTATGGCATTGCACATTACTTAGTTACAAAGGGGATCGGCTTACGTAGTTAACTTTTAGTTATCCAAGAGCTATTAGTTATCCAGGATCTATTAGTTATCTAGGAGCTATTAATTATCCTGAATCGCAGGCAAAGAAAAA
>NZ_JBFRSN010001022.1:0-760 GCF_041473595.1 Vibrio sp. 10N.222.46.A1 | reverse complement strand
ATATATAATCAACCCTTTTGTCTATTATTTCTTTTCTTGCTAAGAGCATGTCCTCTTCTAGCATCACTTCAATTAGGAATTGGTTGCCAGCAATATTTCGATGGTAAGGCGCTGCAATGATACTGTTGTTGGTTTTTGCTAGTACAGGAGCGCCGGTTTCTATCCCAGAAAGAATTGTATGTGAATTAATACCGTTATCTTTTAATACTTTAAATATATCTGGTGGGTTTTCTATATTATCAAAAACAGTGGTTACTTTTTCTTCTGGTGACAAAATAACAATAAAAAGTGCTAAAGCTAAAGGAGCACCAGAGAAGATAACAATAATTTTTAAAACTGAATATCTAACAACATCGGACAATTTTATAATAAAGTATGCTTGAAAAGGTGCAGCTAAAACAAAGCACAGCCTCATTATTCTAATCTGCCAAAATAGCGCAAGAAATAAATTAAACATAAAGATGATGTACAATATTATTGCATGGTGGTTTTTTAACTTAAATATCGGGGATAGAATTGCGGGAACCAATAGCAACGCATAGTTTTCAACAGAAAATAAACCATGGGTTGATATATAACTAGCAACAGATTTAGCTTCCGTGACTTGATCAAGCCAATACATCTTAAGTATTGGAGGGTAATCAATTAATAAAGCACTAGTAAGTGATGGGTAAACAATAAAAACAGGAAGTAAACACAACAAACCAAGAGTAATAAACAGGAAAGTCCTTTCAATTACACTCTTATCATTACTCGCCAA
>NZ_JBFRSN010001021.1:0-1081 GCF_041473595.1 Vibrio sp. 10N.222.46.A1 | reverse complement strand
TATCGTAGCAAACGTGTTCTGCAGGCGTTAGCTGCAATTCTTTATTTGAGTATGGTTGAATGGATAAACAAAGATTATTTGAATTATATGAGAAACTCTATTTTCATGAAATGGAAGTGCGTGAAAAAATCACTGGCAGAGTACAAGTTACTTTTGCTCTTGTAGCTACAGGCTATACAATCCTTAGCTATATGCTGAGAATGTTGGATTTTACTAGTAATAAATTTGCTGTGAGCACGTTTGTAATATGTACAGCTGTCACATTTCTAATTTCATTTGGTTGTCTGTATTATTTAATTCGAGCATTTTGGGGGAATACTTATAATGGCATGCCGTCTCCAAAAGAAACGGATGTTTATAGAGAAGAATTAATTCTTCATCGTCATCAAATTGCACAGTACAACATGGATTATCCACAAAACCAACAACCAGAAGTTATTGTCGATGAGCGTATTTCTGAACACCTTTACAGTAAATTTCGCGATTGCTCTACTCATAATACGGCAGTAAATGACCGCAGGTCTGAGCAAGTACATAAATCATTTAAGTGGTTGTTATTTGCTTCTATACCGATGTTTATTGCAAGCGTGACATTTATAATATTTGACTTAGATGTGTTTTCACCAAGAAAAGAAACATCTATCATTGATCAGTCGGTAGTTAATGCTTTAAACGAAATTAAACATGAAATTGTTATTTTTACAGATTTTTATAAAGGAGACCAAGAAATGCCTGAAGTTGAAGATAACTACGTACCGCCACCACCAGCTGCTCCTCAAGAGCCAGATGTTCGTCCATTAGTAGAAAATGATAACTTACCAAGTGCAGGAGAATAGTATGTCAAATGATCAAAGTAAAAATTCACCGCCGCCGCCACCTAAACCACCAGAGGCTCCACGTGTTCGCATGATTAATGAAGACCTCACTAAAAAGAAAAGCAGCTAACAATCGCATCAACACGATTTACTACACTCGGCAATCTCAGTTTGCCGAGTGTTTATCGTTTTAAGGCGTTAATATTAAGTATAATTGTTTAGTAGTAAACGTGTTATGCAGGCGTTGATATGACCCCCCACTGTCA
>NZ_JBFRSN010001020.1:0-2576 GCF_041473595.1 Vibrio sp. 10N.222.46.A1 | reverse complement strand
AATCTCAACATGCCCATTTTTATATCAAACAAACTAAATGAATAAAAATATAAAAAATTTGGATTTTTTAGAGAATAGAACAAAAAACAACCAGCAAGATTGCCTTATGAAACAATAAGATAGGGAATTGACAAGCGAGTGTAAGCGGTAAGTAAGAGAGTTCGAGCAGTATGTAAGCCAATGTAAGAGTGGCGCCCTATTAGAGCGCCACACGAAAAGCCTTTACTTTACAGCTCAAGCTTTTATTTTATAGCTCAAACTTAAAGCTTTAGAAGAACCTTAACTGAGCTATCAACTAAAGAGTCATCGATATAAGCAATTTTGTTTGAAGAGCTAGCTACCATGTCTTTCGCTAAGCTTTCTTGACCTACAGCTTTAGGTGGTTGACCTTTACCCGTAAATACTCGCTTTGCCCAGTAAGCTTGAAGCTGTGCTTCTGTCTTCTTTGTAATTGCTTGGTGAAAAGTACCCTTAAGTGGGTGACCGTCTTCCAAGTCTACCGCTTCAATCTGTAGAGACTTTGCTTTACCTAGATACAGTTTTTTAACTGTTGAAGCGTCAAGCTCATTCATTGATGGGTTGCCAACAACAACCAAACCAGCGAAAGCGTTCATGCTGCTAAGAAGAGCAGCGGCTACCAATGCTTTTTTAAACATAATTCTCTTCCTTAAAATACCGCGTCAACTTTAACTGTGTACAAGATGTTGTCTTCGTTCTTGTAAGATGCGTTAACTCCACCATTAGTTGAACCGAAGTTGGTTAGGTAGCTAACATCACCTTTCAGCGCGATATTAGGCATAAAGTCCCAACGAGTACCGATGCTGTAAGTTGTGCGTTGGATATTCATGTTGCTAGAGATAGCGGCTGCAGAGCCGAAAGCATATTTAGTAGCAGCACTTGGGTTCTTAACCATGTTTACGTATTGACGTTTAACCTGGTTGTTACGTTCTGCATCGTCTGTCGATTCCATGTGCGCTACAGTTACGTAAGGCGTGAATTCGTTCACACGGTAAGCCGTTGTCAGGTAAGCAGAATCTACATCGTGATAGAAACCTTCAACCGTTGTACGAGTAACTTCTGAAACTAGCGATAGGTTACCGTTGTCGTATCGACCACCAACACCGTAGAACTTCGCATTCTCATCGTTAAACGTTGTGTTTAAAATAGGTGGCTTATTCTTAACGTTCCAGTTTGTTGTTGAGCTTACCACTGCTTGAGCGTAAACCGTACGTAAAGTCCAAGTGTCGTCTGTCCAGTTGATCACACCACCAGCGATGTCATCAAACTGCGTATCAGCATTGTAGCTATGCTTAGACGCTGAAAGCTTTTGTGAACCTACGAAACCTTGGAATGATACTGTGCTGTCGTCTAACTCAACGTCATAGATGAAATCACCACCAGTAAGTGACGTAAGAACCACAGAACCATAAACTTCACTAGGAACGCGAACGCTTGTTTGAGCGTAACCCACTTCTAGGTAGTCAGAGTACATGAACAGAGGAAGACGTAGCTTACCGCCACGGACTGTCAAATTTGGTGTTACTTTATGGCTTAGAAATGCCCACTCAACATCCGGTGTCCAGTTTTCTTTCTTGTTACCGCGAGCAACCATTTGCACTACAGCTGAAGTAGAGTCGTTAACTTCAAACTCACCTTGCAAACCAATTAGAGAACCTTCATCAAAGCGTACTTTGTTTTGTGACTTCATGAAACCATGGCTATTGTTACCAAGTTGCATGTTCAAAGACGCAAAACCATTGAAGCTAAATTTATCAGCGACTGAATTTAGTTCTTTTGCTTCAAGAATAGCGACCTTGTTCTCAAGCTCAGCCAATTTTTGCTCATCTGTAGCGTGTACAGCGAATGAAGTCGCAAGTGCTACCGCTAACGGCAATAAGCGAAAAGAGGAGTTAGTCATTGTTGTTCTCCGTTATACTTTAAATTGTGATGTTGATTTACTCAGCTCTGTAACGATGCCACTCAGTTGGTGACTTAGAGCTTCGAGTTGATCTGTCGACTGAGACACTTGATGAGAGCACTGTCTAAAATCATCCATATGGGTGTGGATTTGTTTTGAAGCACGAGCTTGATGCTCTGTAGTACTTGCAATTTGTTTGTTGAGCTCGGTAATTTCTTCTACCTGGCCACTAATTTCTAATAGATAGTCACCAGCGTTTTGCGCGTCTCCAACCGCCTGTGACGAGCTCGCTAAGCCTTGGTCCATAGCGCCAACAGCAGCGTTAGAGCCGGACTTAAGGTCGACCAACAGGGCATTAATTTCTGTTGCTGATTGTTGAGTATTGTTCGCTAACACGCGCACTTCGTCGGACACAACAGCAAAGCCTCGGCCATGTTCACCAGCTCGCGCAGCTTCAATTGCAGCATTTAGTGCTAATAAATTCGTTTGCTCAGCGACACTTTGTATTGTGTTTAGTATTGAGCCAACATTGCTTGCATTCTGATCGAGTTCTTTCAACTTACAGGCCGTATCACGGATGTTTGTCGCAAGCTCTTCAATTTCTTTACTCGTTTTAAGAACCACTTGTGTTCCTGTTTGAGCACTAGAATTGGCTTTT
>NZ_JBFRSN010001019.1:0-240 GCF_041473595.1 Vibrio sp. 10N.222.46.A1 | reverse complement strand
ATATTAAGGAACAGTAACTTTACGGATCTTGCTTTTACCGTCGTCAAAACTAAAAGGGGCGTCACAACAAATGGCAACTTTGGGGCGCTCTAATTAGGGAACTTTTATACTATTTGATGTGATTTCTCTTTTTTAGGCTCATTGGTAACACTTACGGATCAACCTCTATGAAAATTGTTATTGCACCAGACTCGTTTAAAGAATCTTTATCGGCGGTATCGGTGGCGGCGTGTATTGAAA
>NZ_JBFRSN010001018.1:0-1327 GCF_041473595.1 Vibrio sp. 10N.222.46.A1 | reverse complement strand
TATTATAGGTAGAGACGATGTTTTCCTATATACGGAAGAAGGGACAATAATAACCTCACCTAATAAAGAACAAGTAGGAAGTAATATATTCTTAGAAAACCCTACATTTAAAAAATTTGATAATAACCACCCAGAATTATCATATAAAAATCGAATCGGACGAAAAGATGTAGATTATACTGCTTTTTGGAGCAAACTAGATATCAACGGGTGGGAGTATGTAATTTTTACCAAAGATAATATTATAAACAAAGGAGTTAATGACCAAGTTTTCATCTCTATACTCACCGGATTACTGTGTATAATTTCTTCTATTGGTATCTTATTTTTTATTATACACATATTGGTCTTAAAACCTGTTGGCGGTTCTCCTAAAGATATTGCTTTGTTGATGGAATCCATGGCTAAAGGAAATCTTCGTCAAAATATAAAAAAAACAGGGAATGAAACAGGGATATATCGTTCACTCATTAATTTTTCTGAACAACTATCTAATTTGATTAAAAATTCACATGGAATTGCAGAGAATGTCTCATCTGCCTCACAACAACTCACTGTAGTTATGTCAGATACAATACAAAACGTTCAATATGAACTATCTCAAGTTGAACAGATATCTACTGCTATTAACGAGCTTTCGACATCCTCACTAGAAGTAAGTGATAAAGCAACAATGGCCGAAGAAGAAACACGAGCAAGCCAAAATAATGTTGAACATGGTATCAAAATATTGAATGAAAACCTAAACTTTACCAATGAAATTAATAACTCAGTTAGTAGTACAGCTCGAATTATTGAAGAGTTGAGTGAATTTGCGGAGGAGATCGGAACTGTTATAGAGGTTATAAACGCCATCTCAGAACAAACAAATTTACTAGCACTCAATGCTGCAATAGAAGCAGCCCGAGCCGGTGAAGCTGGACGAGGGTTTGCTGTAGTCGCTGATGAGGTAAGGAACTTAGCCTCAAAGACGCAAACCTCCACCATCAGCATTAAAGGTATCATCGAAAAATTGCAAATTCAATCTGAAAAAGCGAACCGGAATATGGGAGAGAACGTGTTATTAATCAAGAAATCCGTATTTCTAGCTGATCAGATAAAGTCTTCATTTGAAGAGATATCTACAACAATCGAGTCAATCTCTAATATAAATACACTCGTAGCCAATGCATCCCAACAGCAATACAACGTCACTGAAGAAATTTCAAAAAACGCAGTACGAGCTTTCGATTTGGTACAGCAGAACGTTTCATCAGTTAATCAAACACTACAGGCATCAAATGAGCTAGCGCTCTTAGCAGAATCTCAAAAAAACGAACTAACCATT
>NZ_JBFRSN010001017.1:0-462 GCF_041473595.1 Vibrio sp. 10N.222.46.A1 | reverse complement strand
ACCTAGGCCAGTCACATCACCTTGGTTTGGCGCGTTTAGCGTCACACTTAAAGACTCTGGTGCTAGGAAAGGAACTGCGCCTTTCATTGGCAGGTCGCAGTTACCTGCAATACGAGGTAATACACTGCCATTTGCAACGAATGCTGCTAGGTTGTTTTCTTCCAATTGAGCACGCAATGCGTCTTGGTCTTCAACAGCTTCACAATGCTTAATCATCGCTTCGATGTTGAGTTCGCGTTCAAGCGTTGCGCGACGAATAAACTTAGGCAAATAGAATGTAATGATGTTGATTGCTTTCTTTGCAAGAATACTACGACCATCAGCGGGTAGGTTGATACGAAAACGAATTTCGATACCGTGCTCGGTGAAAACCACAGATGTGTTATCCAAAACAGTTTGGCCGGTTAGTGCGATAGACACGGTCGCTTCTTGCTTAGCAAATTCAGAGAAGCTACGTGCAAT
>NZ_JBFRSN010001016.1:0-2460 GCF_041473595.1 Vibrio sp. 10N.222.46.A1 | reverse complement strand
ACTACTTATCGAAACTATTTATTGAAAAGAGCAGCCTTGTTCTCAAGCTTTTTTCCTGCGCTATTTTTGATCACTTATTTACTGTGATTGGTATAAATTGATCCATCGCTTTGAGCCTTTCGTAATACCTGACGAAAATAACGGACAAACTCAAAGGATTCCAACATGATTAATAAAATTAGCAAGTCTCTATCTCTTCTTGTCGCTGCACTTTTTTTTAGTGCATTCGCTAACGCCAATCATCATGAGATGAAAAAAGATATCGTCGATGTCGCAGTAGGAAATGGCTCTTTCAATACACTTGTAGCTGCTGTTAAAGCGGGTGGACTTGTAGATACTTTGAAAGGAGAAGGACCTTTTACCGTTTTCGCACCAACCGATGAAGCATTTGCCAAGTTGCCAGATGGTACTGTCGATATGCTTTTGAAACCGGAAAACAAAGACAAATTAGTCGCAGTGCTAACTTATCATGTAGTCGCAGGGAAAGTGATGGCGGCAGACGTTATGAAAATAGACAAAGCGACAACAATCCAAGGTCAAAACGTGATGATAAGCGTAAGCGATGGCACGGTTATGGTTAACAATGCAAAAGTGATTGCGGCTGATGTGGAAGCAAGCAATGGTGTAATCCACGTAATTGATACGGTCTTGCTCCCGAAATAATCAAATAGAAAGAAAGTCTCAGGCAAACCAAACTCTTTGAGGGTGTGACAATTCACACCCTTTTTAACCTACTGGGCTAAGCGTTGAGCATATCCAATTTTACCTACACTAGACATAACGTTAATGGCTACTTAGTGGTTTTCTCCATCACGTAATTAGTCAGCTTAACGCCACGTATTTCGACTTCTTGTTCATTCACTAACTTAAAGCCAAGGTGCTCATAGAAAGGCCTAGCGGTAATACTCACCTCAGAGAAGTATCTCGATACACCACGAAATCGACCAATCTCGAATACATGCTCCATCAAAGCTCGCCCTACACCTTTACCTTGATATTCATGATGACAAAAGAAGTGATCTATCAACCCATTCGGTTGCAAATCAGTATAGCCAACAATGTGGCCATCCAACTCCGCTACAAAAGGTTGGATACGATGCAGACACTTTTCCCACACCTCGGAGTCAAAGTCACTTGGAGCCCAAGCCTCAACTTGTTCTTGAGAATAGTCACGAACGTTAATATTTCGAACAGTATGGAAATAGATCTCCCATAATGCTTTGGCATCACTAACTTGGTAATTTCGAATTCTAACCACGACACAGTCCTTTCATGTATTGCTGATTACCTATTCACTACTTGATAGCAATACTAACGATAAAACACAGCTAGCCAAATAGTCACAACGTCTCTATCCGTACCTACAACCTTGTGCTTCTCTCTCGCGGCAATATTGATGTAATCCCCTTTAGACAAGGTAACGACACGTCCGTCTTCGAACTCAATAACACCTTGCCCCTCTAGCACCATAACCCATTCGTTTTCATCTTGGTCATACCAACCTTGTTCTGGAGAACGGTGCCCATGAGATATTATTCTTTCAATCCGCACATTCTCAGTAGTAATGATGTCGTTGAAGATTTCGTCGGGTATTGACGAAGGCACATCCGAGTAGATATTTGACATCGCTCTCTCCTAATCCTTGTTAGATGAATATGGTGCAGTGTTTTATCGTTTTATCTAAAGCCTAGCTTCCTGAGTTCCTAAGCTCCTGAGCTATAAGCCCTAAGCCACAGCACTTTTTCTGAAATAGAAACGATAATAGCCAACCAAGTTACTGCAGATAAATAGCGCTTCCATCAGTACAGCAGTTGGAGAACCAACTAAGTAATTGTGAACCAACCAAAAGCTAGTTCCGATAATCATCAACTCTCTTAATCGACGGTCATCTTTATTGAAGGCTGCAAAGGTTTGAAATACGGAAGCAAAGCAACTCAATATGCTAGTGAGCCCCGAGTAAGTCACAACCGTTGCGACTACTGACATGGAACTGAACAAATATTTAAATTTGGGTGACGTAGAAAACACGCTCGTCAAATATCGAATGGTCGCGATGATCATCAAACTTGCCGCCGTCCATTGTTCGAGCAAAATGAAATGACTAGAAATAAGAACGCCTGCAAAAAACAAGCATGTGACGATTTTCTTCCTCTCTTTAAATTGAAAAGACAGAAGATCGAAACAAATAGCAATTGCGACTAATACCTGAGAAAGATAAAAAGCTGACACGATTATTCCTTAAGTAGTGACCTAGCAGATTTAAATTATGACGTTGCTGTTTTATGAATGATATTGAAGTTTAGACTTTTAAAGTACCACTGATTACGGTGGTTGCAGACCCCATCAGTTTTATACGACCATTCGGTAATAGCTCTGTCGATACATACCCACCGCGGCGCGACGCTTGGTAAGCATTGAAATGCGCTTTGTTTAGTTTCTCGGACCAGTATTGTGTGAGAG
>NZ_JBFRSN010001015.1:0-6201 GCF_041473595.1 Vibrio sp. 10N.222.46.A1 | reverse complement strand
CATTATACGATGCACGCAACACGTAACTCTGTTTGAGCTATTTAACCTTTAGAATATGGTGGAGGGAGACGGATTCGAACCATCGAAGGCAGTGCCGGCAGATTTACAGTCTGCTCCCTTTGGCCACTCGGGAACCCCTCCAAATTTTGAGCTTTCTCTCGCTTACCTTAAAGAAAGGGAGAAAGTGGTGCCGACTACCGGAATCGAACTGGTGACCTACTGATTACAAGTCAGTTGCTCTACCTACTGAGCTAAGTCGGCACAAGTGGGGCGCATTTTATTGAATGATTTTCCACCTTGCAATAGTAAATTGAAAAAAAGTGAAAAATTCTCCTATCAAATTCCTATATACGGCTATTTAGCTCAAGGTTTCTGCCTTTAACCCACATCTAGTACAGGAAGATATTTTATTTATCTATCGCTTGATGTATTTTCCATGCACTTGTTTTGTTATCCACTATAGAGTTTATATGAGCCCATTTATGTCATTTGACCGCGAACGTTGGTCTGAGCTAAGGAATTTAGTTCCGATGACACTTTCTGAGAGCGACTTAAAAGAGCTTCAAGGCATCAATGAAAAGCTCACAATGGAGGAAGCCGTTGAGATCTACCTGCCGCTCTCTCGCCTATTAAATCTCTATGTGGCAGCCAGACAGAATAGAAACTCAGTACTCCATCAATTCCTGGATAAAAACGAGAAAGCACCACCTTTTATCATCGGTATTGCTGGAAGTGTCGCTGTGGGCAAAAGTACAACTGCACGACTGCTTAAAGCCCTACTTTCTCGCTGGGAGAACCACCCAAAAGTTGAGCTAGTCACAACCGATGGCTTCTTATACCCAAATGAGGTGTTAGAAGAAAAAGGATTGATGAGTAAAAAGGGCTTTCCGGAGTCTTACGATATTAAGCGTTTAGTGAACTTTGTTTCGGATGTAAAAGCATGCAAGAGAAATGTCACGGCTCCCGTGTACTCACATCTTACGTACAACATTACTGATGACGTTAAGTGTGTCGACCTACCAGATGTGCTTATTATTGAAGGACTTAATGTCTTGCAAACAGGCATGAACGATCCACACGAGCCACATCGCGTGTTTATTTCAGACTTCCTTGATTTCTCTCTCTATGTTGACGCTGATAGCCAACAAATCAAAGAGTGGTACGTCAATCGCTTTATGAAATTCCGCGATGGTGCGTTTACCAAACCTGGCTCTTACTTTAGTCATTACACAAAATTATCGAACCAAGCGGCACTGGATAAAGCGGAAGGTATCTGGAGTTCAATTAATGGCTTGAACCTAGAACAAAATATCCTTCCTACACGAGAAAGGGCTCACTTGATTCTACGTAAAGGCGCAGATCATATGGTTGAAGAAGTATTACTAAGAAAATAGTAACACCTTAATCGCCTTTTCTTAGCGATATCTCTCCGCCGATATAGCTCTCGATACCATTCTCAGTTTTGAGTAATACAGCACCTTGTTCATCGATGCCTTGAACAACACCTTCAATTTCTCTAGGTCCAATGATCAACCTAACATTGCGACCTAAGAAATTATCAAAGCGATTCCAACGCTCTACAAAATTCGACATCCCTTTCAACTCATAATCAACAAGAGACTTGTCCCAAGCATTGATCAGAGCCTGCGCTAACTGATTGCGATCGGGCACCTTCCCGTCACACACTTCTTTAAGAGAAGTCCACGGTTGACCAATACCTGATGTTGTTGGATCCATGGATAAGTTTAGCCCTAAACCAATCACAATATGAGCAGCGCCACCAGACTGTCCTGACAGCTCTACCAAGATACCAGCAAGCTTCTTGTCATTGTGGTAAAGGTCGTTCGGCCATTTGAGCTTTATACCTTCTACGCCCATCTCTTCCAAAGCTTCAACAACAGCTACACCAACCACAAGGCTCAAGCCCATCGCAGCAGCCATCCCTGCGTCGAGTCTCCAATACATTGAAAGATAGAGGTTTGCACCGAATGGCGATACCCACTCTCGTCCACGACGTCCACGTCCCGCAGCTTGATATTCAGCAATACAGACAGAACCCGATTCTAGGGTGTTAGTACGCTCTAATAGGTGTTGGTTTGTAGAACCTATGATTGGAATCAGTTCAAGAGAAGCATCTCGACTAACAACAGACAATTTGTCTTCGTTAAGCATATCTAAACGGCTAGCTAACTTATAGCCCTTGCCTTGTACTCGGTAGATATCTAAACCCCACCCTTGAATACCTTTAATGTGCTTACTGATAGCCGCTCGTGATACACCAATCATTTCACCTAGATCTTCACCTGAATGAAACTCACCGTCAGCAATACACTTCAATAGTGCAAGCTTGGTACTGTGTTCTCTCATGCCAATGACTCCAAAGCCTTGTCTAGATTTGTCTCGCAGTCTCGTCCCATAAAACGCACTTCATGTTCTAATCGAATATCGAATTTATTCAAGACAGACTGACGCACTCGCTCTGCAAGCTTAAGGATATCCACAGCAGAAGCCTTATCATAATTGATGATAACTAATGCTTGGTTTGGGTGAACTTGAGCACCTCCTTCTGTCACACCTTTGAACTGGCATTGATCAATCAGCCAGCCTGCAGCGACTTTGATCATGTCATTGCTCTCATAGCCGACAATGTTTGGGTATAGAGCGAACAAGCGATCAAAATGATCTTTGGTGATCACAGGGTTTTTGAAGAAGCTGCCCGCATTGCCTTGGACTCTAGGGTCTGGCAACTTACTTGAACGGATAGCGCATACTTCATCAAATATAGTACGAGGAGAGAGCGTATCGGCTGCTAGGCTTTTTAACGGGCCATAGTGATTGCATGGCTCCCACTCTTTCGGCAACGTTAAACCAATCGCAACAACAATCGCTTTATCGTAGAGAGCGTGCTTGAAAATAGAATCTCGGTAACCAAAGAGACACTCTTCTTTGCTCAATCGCTTAACTGTATAAGTATCCAGACACAGGATATCGACATACTCGCATACGTCTTGTAGCTCAACACCATACGCACCAATATTTTGAATCGGAGCCGAACCTGAACAGCCAGGTATCATTGCTAGGTTTTCTAGACCACCGAGCCCTTTATCCACACTCCATTCAACTAAGTGTGGCCAATCTTCCCCCCCACTAACATGCAGTAGGTGATGACTGTCCGTCTCGGTCAACTCAATCCCGGATAATTTATTCACTATGACCAGACCAGCGAAGTGCTCAGTAAAAAGCATATTACTGCCTTTACCCAGTATTAACTTAGGTAAAGCTGACCATTTAGGGTCTCTGTAAACGGAAATTAATTCTTCGATAGTGGTGACTTCAACCAACGTATCACACGTCTGATCTATGGAAAAAGTATGAACATTTTTTAAACTAGCATTGAGATGGAATTGCATGGCGATATTCAATTAACTTACACTGCAGTCATTCTACAGCAGATAAACCAATGGCGCAGTGACTGAATGAACAATGTCATCATTACCCAATTAGACCCAGTAAAGGTTCCCTTAGTTAAACGTTTCTATAAAGAACATTACCCAACGGGAAAAGCCAATAAAAGTGAACTGATCTATTCGTTATTACTGGATAACGAGCTGTGCGGTGTCGTGCGCTTTCGTACAATAGAAAATAATCGCTTACTTACTGGAATGGCGATATCAAAACAACATCGCGGTAAGCAATTAGGTTCCAAACTTATGGATTATTGTGCGCAACATGCACTTACGGAAGACGATTACTGCTTTGCGTACGCTCATCTCACCAATTTTTACGCGCGGCACCTATTCATACAAATAGACCCTAAAGATCTGCCAAATGGTTTAAGAGTTTTATACGAGCGCTACTCGAATAGCGGAAAAGATCTCATTCCTATGCATTATCAGCAAAATTGTTAGAGAATGCCTCGATTATCTAGTATTTGATGCTATCCCTTTGGTAAAATTAAAGGTTCGCAATTTTGCATATTTTTAAGGTAAAACAGTCAATATGATTGCCAGTAGGAATCCATTCATACAGTTGCCAACCATAGCGCAGAATCCTGACAAGTTTGAAGTACTACTATCAGCGCAAGAGTTTCGAACTCGTCTACTTGATGAGATATCTCGCGCAACGACTCGTATTAGTTTAGTCGCTTTGTATCTTGAAGATGATGAGGCTGGCCGTGAAATCCTAACTGCCTTATATGAAGCAAAACAAAAGAATCCAGAATTAGACGTGAGCGTTTGTGTCGATTGGCACCGAGCGCAGCGCGGATTGATTGGCGCAGAGTCTTCTGAAGGCAATGCTGCAATGTATAAAGAGTTTGCAGAAAAATATCAGCACTCTGTACCCGTCTATGGCATTCCAGTTCGCGGCAAAGAAGTCTTTGGCGTATTGCATTTAAAAGGCTTTATCGTCGATGACAGCGTGATATACAGCGGTGCAAGCCTTAACAATATCTACCTGAATTACCATGACCGCTATCGCTTTGATCGTTACCATGTTTTAAACAACGCAGCGCTTGCTGATTCAATGTTTACCTACGTACACGAACAGATGGTTGCGGACAGCGCTGTTTATGACCTGGCTGATAAGAACAAGCCTTCGACCAAAGAACTGAAACCAGCGATTCGTCAGTTTCGTGCATCATTAGCAAGGTCTCAGTATCAATTCGATGCTCAAGAGGTTTCAGCAGACCAAGTTGCTGTAACACCATTAGTTGGTATCGGTAAAAGACGTAACCGTCTGAATCAGGGAATCAATCAACTCGTAGCTCAAGCTAAAGATGAAATCTTTATCTGCACACCTTACTTCAACTTCCCACCTAGCCTAGCTAAAGAAGTGAAGAAAGCGCTTAAGCGTGGCGTAAAGGTCAGCATTGTTGTTGGAGATAAGACAGCGAATGATTTCTTTATCTCGCCAGAAGAAGAGTTTAAAACGATTGGTGGTCTGCCATACCTTTACGAATTGAACTTACGTCGTTTCGCTAAAGCGAATGAGGCTCATATTGCTAGCCGTAATCTATCAATTCGACTTTGGCAACACGATTCTAATAGCTTCCACCTAAAGGGTATTTGGGTAGATAAGCGCTACATGCTACTAACAGGTAATAACCTAAACCCTCGCGCATGGAAGTTGGATCTAGAGAACGGCATCTTTATCCAAGATAACTACCATCACCTAACAGACAAGTTTCAGGCTGAAGTGGATAATATCCTTCAACACACTCAGCTTATCTGTACTTATAAGCAGTTAGATAAGGTAGAGAGCTACCCGTTGGAAGTTCAGAAGTTGATTCGTAAGATCACTCGTGTGAAAGCCGATAGAGTACTTAAGCAAATACTGTAGTCGATGGATTAGAAATACTATTTATCAACGCCTAGCAAACACTAGGCGTTTTTGTATCTACGATATAAATGACTAAATCGTGAAAATCGTTGATAAGTACTACCACCCGAATTCTATCTATTATCTCCTCGAACACATGGCCTTATCTTGGAGAACTTCTCGATCCAAACACCGAAAAAATCACAGAAAATCCAAGATGATTTTAAAAAATCAAAATAGAAACGATCCCGACAATATTGGGCTGTAGAGTGTTGATGCCTGGTTTCAAGAGGAAGCTAGGTTTGGTCAACAGAACACAACTACACGTCTTTGGGGACTCGTGGAACCAGGCCTCGTGTGGTAAAAAACAGCAATTTGAATACGGCTATTTGTTTGGTTCGGTATGCCCCAAAACAAGAATTGGTGAAGCCATAGTAGCTCCTTGGGGCACAAGGGCATAAAGACAAACCAATTAGAGCAGATATCTAAGGCCAGTGAAAAAGGACATCATGCAGTCTTTATTATGGATGGATCTGGCTGGCATACCGATGATATTGCGAGAGAGTTTAATAATTTCGGCACTATTAAGCTTCCTCCCTACTCGTCAGAGCTCAACCCTATAGAGTAAGTTTGGAGTTGGTTGCAACAACATTATCTAGCGAATCAAAGTTTCACTGATTATAACGACATTGTTTCCAAGGTTTGTCGCGCTTGGAATGGATTTCTTGAGTGCAAAGATCGTGTCACAAAAATGAGTAGAAGGGATTGGATAAACCTGATCAGTTAATTTTCCGGATTGGTATAACAGTAAAACACTTTTCTCCAAATGTAAAAAAGCCCCGCTATTTCTAGCAGGGCTTTTCTAATAAGTGGCGGAGTGGA
>NZ_JBFRSN010001014.1:0-2396 GCF_041473595.1 Vibrio sp. 10N.222.46.A1 | reverse complement strand
ATCGATCTGATCAAAAATTTCGCCAACAGAATACTTGAGCACGCCGTACACATTCCTTCTCCAATGCCCCGGAGTTCCACCTTTCTGGGCGGCTTCAATGGCTTTTGCCATCTCATCGGCAACCATAGAAAGCTGGATAGACAGTTTTAATTTAGAAAACTGGCGGTGACGTAAGTAATAATCTGAGATACCAATCGCCAATGGCGATAAGCGATAAATGCTTGCACCATCTGTGATTTCGCTGGTAAAGCGGCTGATCAGCTTCTGTTTAACCAACTCATTGATAGCGTTGTTGGCACGAAACGCGGACGCTTCGCCAGTATCTTCAAACAGTCGAGTGACAATAGTGAATGCATCGTGCAGTTCACCCTCGCCCAACTCTTCATCGAACCTTTCATTGCTTAGTACGGCGATAGCAATCAAAAATGCTAAGCGCTCTGGTGGCAAGTTTAATGAAAAATCATGCTGCTTGACCCAGCCCACCAACTCATCAATTGGCTGCTCTTCGGCAGTTTGAGTCATTTCACTCATTGTGGTTCCTGTTACTGTTGTTCGTCATATCGAACGTATTAGATATGACGCCTATTTCTTTATGACGCGGCTTCTTACGATGGCATAGCGCATGTTGTGGCTTCTTTTACCACATTCACCGCTGTTATTGCGCAGGTTTTTGAGCCCAAACGTGAATATAACGGCCTAGCGACAGATATGGCTCTTGGCGACATAGCTGTTTCTCTAGTTCCAACACATCTTCAAATTGGTAATCGCCCATGTACTCCATATTGCCTATGTAGTCACTGAAAGAGCGAATGCCTGATTTACCACAGATATCTAGACCAGCGTCTTCTATCCATTGATAAACCTCTTCAGGCTTCAAGCCTTTTTGTGGTTGCAGCTTAAACCTTTTTCGATGTAGCATCCCATTCAATACATGAGGAATGTTGCCACAAATCACATTTTTCAGGACTAAACCATGGTGGTTGTAAAACATTATCGAGGCAATACCACCGGGTTTTACTTGTTCCAACAATAAATCAAGTGCCTGTTTAGGGTCTGCTAACCATTCCATTACGGCATGAAACATCACAAAATCGACTTTCTCTTCGAGATGCTCTGCCACTTTTTGTACCGGAGAATGAATAAATCGATATTGCTCGAGCAAACCCGCTTCGCTGATACTTTCTTCTGCGAGCTTCAACATTTCAGAAGAAAGGTCGCACAGAGAAACGTTGTGGCCTAGTGTCGCAATTTTTTGTGACATCTGTGCAAGCCCACCACCGGCATCAAGCACATGCAGCGGCGAAGCGGATTGATCAAACTTGCTCAAAGCTTGTTCTAAATCTTCCCATACGATGCACTGACGGATCTCTCCTTTGTCAGAGCCGTAAATGTTTTTTGCAAATTTGTGGGCAATATCGTCGAAATTACGGTCTTCAGTCACGGCTACTTGAGTTATTATGTCCTATCGTGCCTGCTATTCTGTCACAGGAATTTCAGGAATAAAGAGGCGATGTCTCTTTTTACTACTAAGTGATGTTTTTTCGGACTATTCGGATATGTTTGAGCTGAAAAAAGTAGTGTCTTCGTTACTGATGCCACTGCCAGCAATGTTAATTCTCGCTTTTCTGGGTTTAGCCCTAGTGATGTTTACTGCAAAAAGGAAGACAGGTTGCCTAATTACCCTTTCAGCCCTCTGTGGTATTTTCCTAATCGCTTTCCAGCCTGTTTCTAGTCAACTTTTAATGCCAATGGAAAGGCAACACACCGCTTTTTTACCTATCGATGATACCGTCGATTACATTATGGTTCTTGGAAGTGGTCACGTTGTTGATGACCAAATCCCACCAACATCAGAACTTAGCCGCACCGGTCTGATGCGCTTAAGTGAAGGGATTCGTATCTTACGTCTTTACCCTGGAGCTAAACTCATTTTGTCTGGTTATGGCGCAGGCACTGAGGTGAGCAACGCAAAAATGATGGCTAAAGTAGCGCTAGCACTCGGCGTGGCAAAACCCGATATCATTCTGCTTGAAACTGCGAAAGATACGTGGGAAGAAGCTCGCCAAGCCGCTGCATTTGTTAAGAATAAGAAAATGGTGCTCGTGACATCAGCTAGCCATATGACTCGCGCACTTAATGAATTCAATGCCGCGGGCATGAAACCATTACCAGCTCCAACCAACTACCTTGCACAAGAAGGGATTGTTGAACCATGGAATAAGTATATGCCTAAGGCTATCTATCTCGAGCAGACTGAGCGCTATTGGCATGAGACGATGGGATTAGTTTGGCAAAGCTTGCGAGATTGGCTAGACACAAGTAATGACCCTGTCGAGAGCAGTACTCCGACGGTAAACAATTAAAAAGTTCAGTAAAAAAAAACCGAGGCATCATTG
>NZ_JBFRSN010001013.1:0-1266 GCF_041473595.1 Vibrio sp. 10N.222.46.A1 | reverse complement strand
GTCTGGTGGTGAGCGCCAACGCGTGGCAATGGCCCGTGCTTGGATTCTTAAGCCTTCAATCTTGCTTATGGATGAACCAAGTGCTTCTTTAGACAAAGAATCTATTGAAAGATTGGTGATTATGGCCGAAGATCTTCTTCAGAGAGGCGCGAGTTTAGTCATCACTAGCCACCAAACTAACGCGTTAACCGACTTATGTAAGAAGCAATGGTGGATTAAAGACAATACTTTGACCGAATCGCCGCTTCTGCAAGTTATTAAAAAGAACAAAGCACAAGAGAATATTTATGCTGCTTCCAACGCAAACTAGTTGGGTTATTTTGGCTGGCGGACAAGCCAGCCGTATGGGCGGAAAAGATAAAGGACTCGTTGAGCTCAACGGTTCTCCGCTTATTCAATACGTTATTAACAAGCTGTCACAACAAGATGTCAGCATTACCATCAATGCCAACCGTAACTTAGACAGTTACCAAGCATTTGCACCGGTTGTTTCCGATTCTTTCCCTGACTATCCAGGCCCATTGGGCGGCATTCATGCTGGCCTTAAAAACGCGAGCACAGATTGGGTCGGCTTTGTCCCTTGCGACAGCCCACAGATTAGTGATGACCTTGTTGAACGTTTTTGTGCAGCAGTAAAAGAAGACAGCGACATTCTTGTCGCGCATGATGGCGAATTTAAGCAACCAGTATTCACCCTATTCCACAAACGTGTTCTGCCAAAGCTGGAAGCGTTTTTGGAACGTGGTGATCGTAAAATTATCTTGCTGTACAAAGAGTGTGTCACGGAATATGTCGATTTTAGCGATTCTCCTAACTGCTTTGTGAATCTAAACACGCCAGAAGAACTCACCCAATTCGGAACGCTTCAATAATGAAAGATTCTAAACAACGCCCTAACCTTCCTCTATTGGGGTTTGCTGCTTACAGTGGCACAGGCAAAACAACCGTATTAGAAGCTCTGCTTCCTTTATTGACAGAGTCGGGTTTAAAAGTTGGTGTGCTAAAACATGCTCACCACGATTTTGATGTCGATAAGCCGGGCAAAGACAGCTACCGTTTACGCAAAGCGGGCGCAAATCAAATGCTGATAGCTTCGCGTAACCGTCATGTGATGATGACTGAGACTCCAGAAGCAGAAGCCGATTTTGATTACCTGTTGACTCGTTTTGATACCAACACACTTGATCTGATTTTGGTTGAAGGCTGTAAGAACATTGCTTTCCCTAAAATCGAGCTTCACCGTGATGAAGTGGGTAAACCTTGGTT
>NZ_JBFRSN010001012.1:0-673 GCF_041473595.1 Vibrio sp. 10N.222.46.A1 | reverse complement strand
GATCACATTTGATGATGACCGCTCAGTGAAAGCAAAAGGCGCATACGTTCGTAGCCTTGGCCTTGCGGGTCTATTCTCTTGGGAAATTGATGCGGATAACGGCGATATCCTAAATGCGATGCATGAAGGTCTAGCAGGTGGAACTACTGACCCTGTAAACCGTAAACCAACCGCAGCAGCGGGTGCAGATCAATCGGTTGAAGGCCCTGCTTCTGTTTCTCTAGACGGTAGCACTTCAAAAGACAGTGACGGTACGATTGCGAGCTACGCTTGGTCACAAGTAAGCGGTACGGCGGTAACGCTAGCCAGCGCGAATGCGGCTGTTGCGAGTTTCGATGTTGTGGAAGTCGCACAACAAGAGACTCTGACATTCAGCCTAACCGTAACAGACAACGAAGGCGCAACGTCAACAGACACAGTTGTTGTCACGGTAAACCCTAAGGACACAGGCCCAAGCAACACCGCTCCGGTAGCAGTGGTTGCAGCTCCGGCTGAAGTCAATGCGGGTGACGTTGTTGTGGTTGATGCTTCGGCTTCGAGCGATGCGGATCAAGACACATTAACCTTCACGTGGGATTTACCAGCAGGTATTAACGCAACAGTACAAGGCGCTTCAGTAAGCTTTGTCGCAGCGGAATACACGCAAGACACGGTACTGAACTTCTCTGTGACA
>NZ_JBFRSN010001011.1:0-5549 GCF_041473595.1 Vibrio sp. 10N.222.46.A1 | reverse complement strand
TCCGATGAGTAGCGATATCATTAAAATTTCAAGAAATACTGAAAATGCACCAATTAATTCTGTATCTACACAAACGGTCGCTTTTTCTCATTATAATAACTTTTCTGCTCAACTGCCTGTTGACCCTAAAACAGGTGAAATAGTTATTGGAGATATTAAAGACCAAGCAGCACAATGCTTGAGTAATATTAACTCTATTGTTGAAAGCATTGACCATGTTATGGATGATGTCGTAAAGATCAATATTTTCGTTAAGAATATTTCTGATATCGATGCTATTGATGAGGTTTACGCAAGCTTCTTCAACAACAGCCTGCCGACACGTACAGTCGTGGGTGTAGCTGCGCTACCGAACAGTGACGCTTTAGTTCAAATGGATGCTCTTATTTCGAACGGCGAAGGTACTAAACCACAAGCACCTTGCGCACTAGTTAAGGTCTCAAGAAATACAGATAATGCGCCTCAAAGTGCTGTATCGACGCAGACAGCGGCTTTTTCTCACTACAACAACCTTTCAGCTCAATTGCCTATCGATGTAAATACAGGTGAGTTGGTTTCAGGTGGTATCACAGAGCAAACGACACAATGTTTAGCAAACATTAAAACGATTCTAGAGAGTATCGGTCATGTCATGAATGATGTGGTTAAAACCACTATCTACCTTAAAAATGTTGAAGATGCAGAAAAGGTAAATGAAGTTTGCGCTAAGTTCTTCCCAAGTTATGTACCAGCGCGAACGGTTGTTAATGCTGCTGAACTACCAATGGGCGCTTTAATTCAAATTGATACATCCGTTTCACATGGCGACGGTACACCGCCGCAATTACCAGAAGACACTCGCTTGTTGGTTATTGAAGCTAATAATACTGTCGATGCCCCTTTCATGGCTTATTCGCACACCGTTGCTTTCTCTCACTACAATCATATTTCAGGCCAATTACCTTTAGACCCGAAAACAAATGAAATGGTTGCTGGTGGTGTAAAAGAGCAAGCGGAACAATGTTTACAAAATATTAAGGCGATCATTGAAAGTGTTGATCATAGTATGGACGATACTGTGAAAATTAATATTCAGCTTAAAAATGTTTCAGACATTGATACAGTGAACGAGGTCTACACAACATTCTTTAATGCTGAATTACCGGCAAGAACGGTGGTTGGGGTTTCAGAGATTCCTATGAATGCTCTAATTCAAATTGATGCAGTCGTTTCCAACTGCGAAGGTACACCACCACAAGATGTTATTGCTTAAACATAGTTGTAACCTTTCCTAATAACAGCGATCAGATCTCGGCTTTAGCTCTTAAACATTGAGTCGAAACATAAGCCGGCGGTCTGATCTGCTAACTCACCACAGATACTGCCAATCCCAAGCCTCGCTACATAACTTATTCGAAGCGATACAATTAAGCTTACACTCGACATATGGTGCTTATTGAGTCGAAGTGTCTTAATATGAAAAACAGATGCTTAACGTAAGAAAGAAAACCAGTTTATGCAATTTCGGGCCATTTTACTGCTATACCTTACCCTAGTAGGGTGTTCGTCCAATCAAGAGTTGGTACTCGACCCAACAACTATCACGCTTTTTTATGGTGAGACGTCGATCTCGGCGGGTGTGTTAGAAGATAAAACATTTAATTCGGTTCTAGCCGATAGAAGAGAGAGTGTTACTTTCTCGGGCTCACTATCAAAGCAAAACTCAGGTTACTTAGTTGATATGTTAGTGATCAGAGAAAATAGAGCACCACGTTCAAAGCGCCAATTAAACACCTTACTTCTTATGAAGCCGGGAGAGTTAGTGGATGTTGGCGGTGTGAACAATGATGTGTTCAGAGTCATTTTAGAGTAACAATCCCGAAGTAATCAATTAATGCAAAATTTTTATTTACCTCAACCTAACTTCAAGTCTTAAGCTTCTCTTACCCAATAAGAAGGAGCTTACTATGCAAAATAACTACGTAAAAGAACTCGCCGTTAAAACTTACCAAGAAGACCTTAAGAAAGAGTACGTTAAATCTAAAGCTAGGCCATTCCACGGCCCGAGTTTTATCGGCGGTGTACTGTTGTCAGTCGTGTTGGTTGGGTTGTTTTATTGACTTGAAAGCGTACAGGCCATTGAGATAACTTATTACAGGATACTGATAGCCGAATTGTTGTGAAAGCTAAAATAATCAGAGGTACCGAGATAAACATAGTAACCTTAATTGCGTTATCTTCTACCGATGATTTGGCAAACTCACAGTAATACTGGCCAAATATATCCAGCGACTACCCATTCGACAGTAACTTAGTGTAATTACACTAAACCATTCATTGCAGATTGCCTTGACCAGCCTTTATGTAGCTTTACTACCTCAGTGCTGATTCGTACTGGATGATTCTGCTAATACCTACAACAACGTTAGCTGTTGACGACTTTACGTCGCTACGAACTATGACTCTTCGTTAGTTTCCCCATCATCAATTATTGTTCAGTTAATTATACAGAACGACTCCCTCTTTTATTTAGTTTTATCCATCAAAATGTCCTGTTCTCCTTTCAATTGAGATTTCCCATCTATTCAGATAGTTGAGGTTAGGATTAGGTGTTTGCGTTAGGACTTAACTTACCCTCTAGCGTGCATTTGATTAAATTTATGGTTTGTTTCACTTCCAAACAGATTGGTTTCATCAAGGGTATGTAGTGATGTAACCCAGATAAAGTTGCTGATTTCAATTCCTCCCCATTAAATATCGCGATCACTGTCAGTTTTTTATAGCGTAAATAAATACTAAAAAAAGCGATGCAATCATTACCCCCCTGAAATGGCACTGTGGCGTAATTTGGTGGCTATTATGTGATGAAGTTGTCGGGATATTACGGGATGTACAATATGCGGTTAGTGGTGTTTTCGTGCATGATATTTATAAATTTGCACAATTACACTCAATTCAAGTAGATGACTATTAAGTGGTCAGATTTGTTTTTATTTGTGTGAGTCTCATAAGTAAGAATACAATCATTCTGTTGCATCGCAAAATGCGATGCATATCACTTTATTCGGGGTGCCGTGTTGTCTACTGTTAATTTACTTTGTCTGTTTTTTATTACATTACTAATAATATGCACATCATTTCATCTGAAGTCGTCGGAAGGTAAAAAAAAGCTATCTTTTGTTCAGCAAAGACTTGAACGAGAACAAAATAAACAAAGGCTCAAACGTTTTTTCTGTGAAGAAACAGATTTACCTAACATCAACTATATTCAAGAAAAATTATTAAGAACAAACAGAAGTACCTACAAGATCATGCATGTAATCTGTGTTGGGAGATCTGCAGATTTCTATAAGTTTTTCGATTCAAAAACTAGTCGAATAGTTAAAACAGAATTACATCACTACCTAAGTGAGACACTTTCACCAAGGGTTATCGGTTTGTTTGAAGACAAATACATTGTTCTTGTATTTGAAAGCGATACTCCCTGGGAAGAAAAAAAAATCCTTGAGCAGCAACAAAAAATTCAATTCTCTTTGCCTCATGAAAAGAAAGTAGGCGATAAAACCCTAACTTTTGATTATTCTCTTGCTAGCATGATCCTATCTAATTTTGATAAACCCCAAGATAAAAATCAGTTGTTTAGAAGAATGGCTTACAGTGTTAAAAAGTCACTTCAATCTATTGATGGTGTCTACATATATAACATTAATGACTATGAAAAAAACGTTAGAACCCGTTCGGTAATCCAAGCTTTACATCACGATATAAAAAAGGGAGGGACTCAGTTCGAGCTTTTTTATCAACCCGTCGTTTATAGTATGAATACTTCTAAAGAGTACCTTTGGGAAATATTGCTTAGGTGGAAACGCACAGAGTTCGGAGGTCCTGGTGTATTTATGCCATTATTGGCAACGGAGCCGCACCTACATTACTCATTAACCATTATAATTTTTAAAAAAATAATTGAATACGCAAAAAACACTCAAGATACACTTCCTAATATCAGTGTTAACATTAGTCATGCAGATTTAAGTATCGTTGACTTTTATGATGATGTAATGGAATTAACCAAATTAGTTCCAGAGTTAAGAAGTAAGATAATATTTGAAACAGTTGAATATAGTGAGGGTCTTTTACATAGTTATGCTAAAGAAAATATAATTGCTCTTAAAGGGGCAGGTTTTCGATTTGCTATTGATGATTTTGGATGTGGTTACTCCAATTTTAACCTTTTATCAGAAAAATATTTTGATTTTATTAAGCTAGATAAGTCGTTACTACAAAAATGTCAGGAAGATATTGTGGCCAATGAGACACTTAAGTTTATGGTTAAGCTATCTGAGCGTATTGATGTAACCTTGATTGTCGAAGGCGTTGAAAATCCTCAACATCTACGACTACTTCCAAAAAAATCTAACATCTTATTCCAAGGCTTTCACTTTTCCAAACCAAGAAGGTTAATTAGCAATGTGAAAACAGGTTGATATATGTATGGGCAATAATATGTGAAGGGCTGTAAATGACATTAAACAAAATCGAATTCGTTAACTAATTTAAGAGTATTACTATTTTAATATTTTTAAATCTCAACAAATAATAGAGATCCATTTAAATGAAAATGATGATACCAATTTTGTGCGTTCTGGCTTTATCAGCTTGTGGTGGTGGCGGTGATGGTGGGAGTAATCCGACAATTCACAAAAAAGCTACTGGAAAAGTAATCGATGGTTATATTGTAGGCGCTACCGTTTTTCTAGATATAAATAATGATGGTAAGTATAACGCAAACACTGAACCTAGAGCTTTAACTACAAAAGGTGGTAGTTATGAGCTTGACCTAAATGAAACCCAAGATAAATGCCTTGGTTATGCTCCAACGATAGTAGATGTTCCTGTTGGCGCTATTGATGAAGATTTGGGGCCTGTAAAAAATGCTTATCGTATGGTCTTACCCCCTGAATTTAAAGAACAGGTCGATTTCAAAAACCGTTTTATCACCCCTTTAACTTCATCTTTATGGGCGACAGTAGAAACCAGTAATGGTAAAAGTAACTATACGTGTCAGGATCTAATGAGCGATATAGAAAAACAAACTAAACAGGCTCAAGCGTTAGAGCATGCTCTTACAGAAACAATTCGCACATATAATATTTCTGAGGCTAAAATTTATGGTGACTTTATTGCATCCGAAGATAGTGACCTTGCCTTAAAGGCCCAAAATATCGTAACAGGTCTAAAGAAATCGTTCACAGATACAAAAGATTTACAACAAACCAACCCCAATAGCTATGTGCAAGTTCATTACTACTTCAAAGATGAAAACGGCGCTAGGAATTGGTATAAAAAGGTTTATATTTCTTCTCTAGGTACTAATCAATCAGCAAAGCAAACAACCACAAAAATGAGCGATGATTTGTTAACAGAGGTGGAAGTGTTGTCTGAGTCCACATCGGTTAACCTTTCAACTCAGTGGGGTGTTTACAACAATACTTTTGATATTGCTAGTATTAACAACTTTAATAGCAGCATCCGTCCGGGGTGTACATTCACAGAGAAAATCATTATTAAAG
>NZ_JBFRSN010001010.1:0-383 GCF_041473595.1 Vibrio sp. 10N.222.46.A1 | reverse complement strand
TCAGGCACTGTCAGCACTCGCCAAAGCGCAAAACGCCCCACTCATCGAAAAAGCGGTCAGCTTTGCCCTGAACCACCTCTCAGAGCGAGAAGCGGCGTTTAGCCAAAAAGCCTTAGTGGTGGAAGCGGTGCGTTACGCCTTTGAAGAAGCCGGAGGCTCTATTACCAAAGAGCAGGTTGAAACAGAGCTGACTAAACGCAGCGACACCCTCTCTGCAGAGTACAGTGACGGCACACGCTGGACGACGCACGCCGCGCTGGAGACTGAAAAGCGCATCTTGCAAAACATCGATGATGGTAAAGACCAACATCAGCCTTTTGCTACCCACAAACAGGTGCAGGACTTCCTCGATACCAAGCCTCGCCTAACCCAAGGGCAAAAGG
>NZ_JBFRSN010001009.1:0-383 GCF_041473595.1 Vibrio sp. 10N.222.46.A1 | reverse complement strand
TCAGGCACTGTCAGCACTAGCCAAAGCGCAAAACGCCCCACTCATCGAAAAAGCGGTCAGCTTTGCCCTGAACCACCTCTCAGAGCGAGAAGCGGCTTTTAGCCAAAAAGCCTTAGTAGTGGAAGCGGTGCGTTACGCCTTTGAAGAAGCCGGAGGCTCTATTTCCAAAGAGCAGGTTGAAACAGAGCTGAATAAACGCAGCAACACCCTCTCTGCAGAGTACAGTGACGGCACACGCTGGACGACGCAAGCCGCGCTGGAGACTGAAAAGCGCATCTTACAAAACATCGATGATGGTAAAGGCCAACATCAACCTTTTGCAACGCCTAAGCAGGTGCAAGACTTTCTCGATACCAAGCCTCGCTTAACCCAAGGGCAAAAGG
>NZ_JBFRSN010001008.1:0-854 GCF_041473595.1 Vibrio sp. 10N.222.46.A1 | reverse complement strand
GTTTACGCACAAGGTACATCTTGGGAACTTATCCTAGAAAACAGTGACAACATTGTTCTTTGGGGTAACGATCCAGTTAAAAACCTGCAAGTAGGTTGGACATGTGAGACTCACGAGTCATTCGCATACTTAGAGCAGCTGAAAGAAAAAGTTGCTAAGAAAGAGATCAACGTTGTTTCTGTTGACCCTGTTAAAAACAAAACAGGCCGTTACCTAGAAAACGAGCAAATGTACATCAACCCACAAACTGATGTGGCGTTCATGCTTGGTGTTGCTCACGTTCTTTACAACGAAGATCTATACGACAAGAAGTTCATCGAAACTTACTGTCTAGGTTTTGAAGACTTTATCAAGTACGTTCAAGGTGAAACGAAAGATAAAGTTGAGAAGACACCTGAGTGGGCTTCGGCTATCTGTGGTGCAAGCGCGGACTCTATCCGTGAATTCGCTAAGATGCTGGTTAACGGTCGTACGCAGATTCTTGTCGGTTGGAGTATCCAACGTCAACAACACGGTGAGCAGCCTTACTGGATGTGTGCCGTTATCGCAGCAATGGTTGGCCAAATCGGTCTACCTGGCGGTGGTATCTCTTACGGTCACCATTACTCTGGTATCGGTGTTTCTTCAACTGGCTTCGCTGCTCCGGGTTCATTCCCGTTGAACATCGACCAAGGTCAATCGCCTAAGCACACTAACACTGATTACAACGGTTACAGCCGTGTAATCCCTGTTGCTCGTTGGGTAGATAGCTTGCTAGAGCCAGGTAAGAAGATCAAAGCGAACGGTTCAACGGTTACACTACCGGATATCAAGATGATGGTATTCAGTGGTAATAACCCGTGGCACCACCACCA
>NZ_JBFRSN010001007.1:0-3334 GCF_041473595.1 Vibrio sp. 10N.222.46.A1 | reverse complement strand
TGATAATCCCGACTACCTTGGGCCTTTGGATAACAAAGATGCATTCACGCTAGACGAAGTCATCACCATGACAGGGTCGGTCGATACGGATGGCTCTGAAGAACTGTTTGTTCGTATCAGCAATATTACAGAAGGCGCAGTGCTTTACTTTGTGGGTACAACCACGGTAGTTCCTATTGTCAGTGGTACCAATTACCACGAAATAGCGTATTCCGATTTGGCTAACGTTGAGGTGGTTCCAACTAAACACAGCAATGTGGATTTCACTTTTGATGTTACAGGTGTAGTGAAGGACACTGCAAACCTGTCAACCAACCCACAACAAGTCGATGTAGAAATACTCGGTACTAAAACGGTTAACGTTGAAGTGAAAGGAGTTGCTGACACACCTTATGGTGGGACGAATGGTACCGATTGGACCGCAATTACAGATGGTAGTGCAAGCGGTGTTCAAACGACGATTCAAGAGAGTCAAAACGGCGACAGCTTTGCTCTGCTTGACTTCACGGTATTGTCGGGTGAGAGAAAGCCTGACACTGGCACTACACCATTACCGGATGATGGTTCCGAATCAATAACGGTCATCTTATCGGGTATTCCTGATGGCGTTATAATTGAGGATGGTGACGGTACGGTTATTGATCTTAACTTTGTGGGTTACGAAACCGGACCGGGTGGTAGCCCTGATTTATCAAAACCTATCTACGAAGCTAATATTACGGAGGCGGGTACAACGTCAGGTATTCGTATTCGACCTGTCGACTCTTCGACCGAGAATATCCACATTCAAGGCAAAGTGATCGTAACGGAAAACGACGGTCACACACTTTCTTTTGATCAAGAAATTCGAGTGTTGGTTGAGCCTATCATCGATACCTCAACAACCTACAACAACGTCACAAACGGGAACGAAGATACGGCTATCAACATCGATTGGCATCCTGAAGGCGTTGACTATATCGACTCAGATGAGCATTTCACTTCAATTAAGATTTTCGGTATTCCACCGGGTGTCACACCCACCGTAAATGGTGATGTGACTGTTGTGAATGATGGTGCGGGTACGTTAACGATTACCCCTAAAGACGCGAATCAGACGCCGGAACAATTTACCCAAATTGCACTAGCGAATAACTTTATTCAAATGACTCCGCCAACGGACTCTAGCGTTGATTTCACATTGACGACAGAGGTAGACGTTGAGGAGCGTGATCACGAATATGTGGACTCTTCTAACCCAGGTGAGGGTATTGCGACTGCGACGGTTAAAGGTACGATCAATGTTATCGTAAGACCCGTTGTTGAGACTCATGATGGCATCGATAATCAGCTTATCGTCGACGACGTGGCTGGAACTGGTTCTTTGGGTACGGTGAGCGCCGATCCTTTGACTGGTGTACTCAAGTTTACAACCAACAGCGACAATCCGTCCGCCACGGATGAATTTGTTATTCGATATCAAGAAACCGATGCATCATCTGCTATTGAGGAAGTCGACCAACTGGTTATTCAATTAACGAATAATGACCCGAATAAGACTCCATTATCAGATGACGTATTGAATCAATTACTCGTTATTGGCGCGGCTTATGAAGGCGATGGTCGTTGGGTTGTGACGAATGAGGACTTGTTTAGTATCAGTGCTCCTAATGGTCTTGGTTTCCCTCCTATTTCTAATCTTCCAGACGTATTCAATGACATCAAGATGACTATCTTTAGTACGGTGGTTGATCGCGGTGATGGTGTTGAGGTTGAGTCATCTCCTGCCGTTATTCGGGAAGGCGAAGTGACGTTATCATTCCCAGAAGTACTTGTTGGGGGAGGTGAGGTTGCAGCTAACATTACAATGGATGCTAATAATGTTGTCGACGCTATCGAAGACACGCAACTTGATTTAGGTGCAGCACTAAATGGTGTGATCACTTTCTCTGGAGAAGATGCTTCGGTAGACCAAGTGACCATTATCATTGATGACTCTGTGACCATTAACCCAGGCGGCACTTTCCCAATTAGTTTGGCGGGAAGCAGTGAAGTCGATTTCGTTAATGGAAAATATGTATTCGAAACAACCGTTGAACAGGGCGTTACAACTGATTTTTCAGGGTTGCTACTTAACTTGCCGGCAGACTACTCTGGTGACTTTAGATTACCACTAACCATAGTGACCAAAGATACGCTCTCTGGTGATGAGAAAACGTTACTTACCGACGTCGTCATCAAAGTCGCGCCAGATGCGGAGACGGACCCTACGATTGAGGTGAATGTCGTCGGTTCGCTTGATGATGCCTTTAATCCTGTTGATAACGACGGTCAGGCTGGACAAGATCCGGTGGGTTACGAAGACACCTACATTCAACTCGACTTCAATTCGACTATTTCTGATCAGGTATCAGGCGTCGAAGGGGGGCAAGAGGCGTTTACATCCATTACTTTGACGTTGGATGACCCTTCGATAGGGGCATTCTATGACAATACGGGCACTTCACTTGGTACCTCAGTCACGTTTAATCAAGCTGAAATCGCGGCGGGGGCGCTCGATAATGTCCTCTTTAGGGCGATAGAAAACTACCCAACTGGAAATGATATTAATCAAGTGCAGATTAATGTAAGTGGTACAGTTACAGATACCGCAACCTACAATGACTCTGCTTTTCCGGTAGGCACTGCAACCGACTCCGATACCTTCAATACAAGTGTTCGTTTTGATGTTGTTCCGGTTGTTGATGATGTACTTGTCTCTGGGCCGGGTAGTGATCCTGATGTAATTGAGATTACCGGCAACGAAGACCAGCTTATTTCCTTGTCAGGTACAGGACCAGTATCGATTGCTCTGACTGACCTTGATGGATCAGAACAGTTTGTATCGATTAAGTTCACCGATGTACCTGATGGCTTCCAGATGCGTGTAGATACTGGCTCTGCTTACACTGTGAAAAACAACGGTGGCGGTGAGTGGAGTGTTCAATTGCCTCAAGCTTCTGGGCTTTCATTCGACTTAAGTGAAATTTCGATTTTACCACCGAAAAACTTCAGTGGTACTGCTGAATTTGGCGTTGAAGTATTCACTCAAGAGTCGCTACTTGGTGTACCAACTGCGGCTGCAAACTTGCCAAGCTTCAAACTGCATGTGGTGCCTGTTGGCGATGATGTTGATACCGACCCGACGGATTCTATAGCGGGTAACGAAGGCCAAAACATTGATATTGAAATCAATGCGACTATTTTAGATAAAGAGTTGTCGGCCTCAGGAAACGGAACGTATACCGAAAATGCACCTGAAACCCTTCGAGTCGAAGTGGCAGGTGTTCCTCAAGGTGCTTCTATCTACTACCCT
>NZ_JBFRSN010001006.1:0-1080 GCF_041473595.1 Vibrio sp. 10N.222.46.A1 | reverse complement strand
TTTACCAACTAGCATGTCGAGCTCAGACAACACACTACGCCCAATTAAAGACGTAGAACGCGGACGCAAATAAAAGAAACCTTCAGGCGCTTTTACCAGTTCCGTATTGTAGCGTTGATAAAAATGCTGAAGCTCAACTTCAAAATCAGAAAGCAACGCATGGTTATCGAGGTCTTCTGTTGAAACATGCTTGCCTGAACGCAACATGCTATCTAGCGCAGGAAACAATGGGTTCGCTATCGCTTTTACCAGTTTCTCTGGCATGTAATCATCAGTACTTGTTAATGACATTTGCTTGTACCTTTGCACCGAAATCGTTGATTGCCTGCCAATCTGGCTGAATAGCCTGATAGTCAGACTCTGAGTAACCTAAGCGAACGGCTTGGTCGACAACAATTCTGGCTAAATCAAAATGGTGTGTGCGAGGGTGCGCTGCGAGGTAATCACGCAGCACAAGGCCAAGATCAATTGGCGCGCCTTGCTGTTTGTGAGCTTTCAACATATCTGCGATTCGTTCTGAAAGTAGATCGTTCACTTGCTCAAATTCTTCGTATTCTACGTCGATTGGGGCTTGCCCCATCACTTCGTCATCACGGAGCACAAGTGCTTCATCACGAAGATCCGTGAGTTTTTCTGCGTCTGCGTAGGTCAATAACCAAGGCGCATCAAAGTAGTCAGTGACTGACTGACGCAAACGTTGGCTAAAGGCACGGTTTTTATCCATATCGATCGCGGTACGGATAAATTTATGCACGTGGCGATCGTAGCCGATCCACAAATCAATCGCTTGTTGGCCCCAACTGGTGATTCGGTCTAGCTTCATTTGCAAACCAAATAGGGTTTCACCTACAAACTCGAGCTCATCGTCACCATAAACAATTTCTTGAATATCAAGAATCTGGGTTTGCAGTTCATCGCCCGCCGCTTGCAAGGTGTCTTGCAACTCTTTTAGCGTGGCTGAGGTTTCCGATAGCAAAGACTCACAGTTGTTGATTGCTTCTCGCCAATCTTTATTTAAAAGATCCGCAATTTGCTGTTTGACGGTTTGTTGCTGTTCATCCATAACCCGTTGGTTAAGAT
>NZ_JBFRSN010001005.1:0-1400 GCF_041473595.1 Vibrio sp. 10N.222.46.A1 | reverse complement strand
CATGATGGGCTTTGATCTTAGATTCCAGTTCATCAAAGATGTGGTGGAACAAGCGAAGTGTTTTTGGCTTTCTTATTCTCCTCTTTCTATGAAGAGTGAGAATGTTTCGGGGAAAGCTAAGCTGTTTTTGTTACGGGCTTTGCTTCCTTTTCTGATTCTTCATCAGCAAGGTCGATATCGCCTTTGCCTTTTGAAATTTTGATAACGTAAGCTGCGATACCGAATGCACTCACTACGCCGATGATGGTTGAAAGCTGCATTGGCAGACCGAAGCCTAGCTGACTGTTGTTCAGGATGAATGTAATACACACAGAAGTCATGAACACAGCTGGAACCGTTGTTACCCAGTGCAGTTTATTGTGACGAAGTAGGTAAGCTGAAGCCGTCCACAGCATCATTACTGCTGTTGATTGGTTAGCAAAACCGAAGTAACGCCAGATGATACCGAAATCTACTTGAGTCAGGATACCACCGATAACGAACAGTGGTAGAGCCATCAGTAGGCGGTTACGCAGTGTCTTCTGTTCCATGTTGAAGTATTCAGCAAGGATAAGACGGCTTGAACGGAACGCTGTGTCACCAGAAGTGATAGGTAGGATAACCACGCCAAGGAAAGCAAGGATACCGCCAAATACACCCAGTAGGCCAAATGAAGCGCTGTATACCACGTTACCTGGGCCGCCGTTTGCAATCGCGTCAGATAAAGACTCAACTGAACCGAAGAATGACAGAGCAAGCGCACACCAGATTAGAGCGATGATGCCTTCACCAATCATTGCACCGTAGAATACGAAGCGACCGTTCTTCTCGTTTTCCATACAACGCGCCATCAAAGGAGACTGAGTTGCGTGGAAGCCAGAGATAGCACCACAAGCGATAGTGATGAATAGAGCAGGCCAAAGTGGTAGGTCATTCGGGTTCATGTTGGTGAACATGTCTTTCATCTCGAAGCCACCCATGATTTGGTGCTCGTCAGATAGACCAATCGCAGTGATTAGGCCAACAGACATAAAGATAAGTAGTGCACCGAACAGTGGGTAGAAGCGGCCAATGATTTTATCGACAGGGACAATCGTTGCGATGATGTAGTAAGCAAAGATGATAACAACCATGGTTGTTGCAGACATTGCGAAATCAGTTTGGTCGTTGACGAGGTTAGTGATCATGCCTGCTGGAGCAGAAACGAATACCACACCAACAAGAAGCAGTAGAACAATGGCAAAGATGTTCATAAAGTGTTTTGCGCCATTGCCTAGGTAACGTCCAGTGATGGTTGGAACCGAAGCACCACCATTACGGATAGATAACATACCTGAGAAGTAGTCGTGTACTGCACCTGCGAAGATACAACCTAGAACGATCCAAAGCATTGCTGCTGGGCCGTAAAGAGCACCCATGAT
>NZ_JBFRSN010001004.1:0-507 GCF_041473595.1 Vibrio sp. 10N.222.46.A1 | reverse complement strand
ATCCAAGGAAGCTCACAGCAGACGACCTTTCAATCCCAGAACGTATTCTGGTGATCTCTGATATTTTTGAGGCGTTAACCGCTGCCGATAGACCTTATAAGAAAGCGAAGCCAATCAGTGTTGCTGTCGACATTATGTACAAAATGGCGCTGGACGAGCATCTAGATATCGAGCTGTTTAGACTGTTTTTAACCAGCGGTACGCATATCCAATATGCAGAAGAGTATCTAAAACCGGAACAGATTGATTTTGTTGATATCAATAAATACCTCGAAGTGACTCGCCAGATTGCTTGACCAAAGGTTGGCTTGTTAGAACGAGTTCTATGAATGAAAGGCGCACATGAGTGCGCCTTTTTTATATCTGTGGTTTGGAGTTAAACGGAGAGGAAGGGTGTTGATACCTATATCTTGGTTGAGATCATTGATGGATGGGTCTGCGTTTTAAAAGTTGACTGTCAGTTGTCGACACATTGCTTTCGACCAACTTTGTGGTAGGCAAGGGTTT
>NZ_JBFRSN010001003.1:0-2160 GCF_041473595.1 Vibrio sp. 10N.222.46.A1 | reverse complement strand
GTACGCTAACAAAAGTAACGCCAATTAAGAAAGGCCTAGAGATTGAACGCGAAATCCGTGTAGAAATCGAAGGCATCACTTCACTTCTAGAGCTTTTTTATAAGTAGAATTGCTTTTAGCGAAGATTATAGATTCAAAAAAGAGAGAGCTTAAGGCTCTCTCTTTTTGTTTTTGTCTATCAAGGCGATATCATCAGCATCCTAACAACATCACAAAAGTCGTTATCTTACTTGATACGTGTGTAGTTATTTAATGCGTTTGTAGTTACTTAATGCGTTTGTAGCTACTTAATGCGTTTATAGTTACTTGATGCGCGTGTAACCGTACTCTTCGATAAGATCTTGCCCTTGTTTTGACTTCACGAACTTAATGAAATCTTTGCTCTCGTCAGAAACTGATTCAGTTTTGTGCAGCAATAAGAATGGGCGAGCCAATTCATAACTGTGGTTGGCGATGTTCTTAGATGTCGGCTCAACGCCTTCAAATGTGATTGCTTTGATCGAACGGTCGATAGAGCCAACAGAGATGAATCCAATCGCATGTGGGTTATGGTTAACAATCGTTTTTACCATGCTGTTGCTGTTTACAACCAAGTTATTTGGGTTGATGTCAGACACTAGACGGTCGTTAATGATTTTTGTCAAACCAAGTAAGCTCTCGAAGCTGTAACGTGAACCAGAAGAAGCTTCACGAGTTACAACTGCGATAGGTTGATCCGCACCACCTATGGCTTTCCAGTTTGTGATTTTTCCTTTGTAGATATCGAATAGCTGTTCACGTGTAACGTTGCTTACACCGTTTGAACGGTTAGTCACGACGGCTAGGCCGTCAAAGGCAATTGGAAATACCTTCAATTTTTCGCCCTGTTCGCGGTCAGTTAAGTAACGTGAGCTCATACCAATATCAGCGACACCTTTATTGACCATGGTAATACCCGCTGTAGAACCGATGCCTTGAACCGCAATATAGTTATCAGGGTGAGTCTTGTTGTACTCCTCAGCCAATACATCCATCACACGTGATACCGAAGTGGAGCCCGAAATATTGGTTTCTTGTGCAAAAGCAGCGTGAGAAGACAGGGCTAAGGATAAAAGAGAGGCAAGCGCGACTCGTAACATAAACAACTCCTAGTTAATAACATTTGCCGGCTATGATAGGTCGGTTATATGACAATTTTGTGAAATTCTATCCGCTCAATGTGTCGCTATTAGCTTGATGAGTGAAAGCGAGTTAGGTTTACAAAAGCAGGATTCGTTTCTGGGAGCAGGACGGGTATTTTGTTTGCGCTAGTTCGCTAAAATGTTGGTTGAGTCCTAAGCTAAACAAAGGAATTCACTACTTAGAAGTTTCTATGAAGTTACAAGAGGTGTTATGTCCGTCATTCATATCGAACTGAATCGTCTTTTAATTGGAGCTGAGAAGCTCTGTACATCTCGAAATCGCAGTTTACCTGTCGAGCTAGGCAAGTCCCTTTATGAAGAGTGTGAGGGTGGTGTGCTGTTTTCTCAGGCTCATTATCTGCTCGACTCATCTCATAGCGATTACACAAATGAGATCGCCTGCGTTAGTTTTGATGAGTCACTGTCATGTTGGTTGGTAATGGTGCCGCTAGAAGGTGATGTAAAAACCGATTCAGTAAATTGGGGGCCTTATCCTTACTTACCTCAATCGAAGGATCTTGATGCTATTTTGTCTGAAATAGAAAAAGACCCTAAATCGTACTTCTGGTCGTGATTATTCTGTTGAGATGTTTGCGAGGGGCTTGATACCTAAAACGAACAACTTTTTTTAACTCACCACATTACAACCTATCTGAGTCACTAAAAACAGTCTACGTTAATAAAGCTTATCTGCGTCAGTAAAACGATCTATGTTACTAAAACTATCCGCATCACTATAAATGATGGATGTCACTTCAAATTATGCCAATAAGATTGCGTAGTTATACCAATCACAGTGAGTAAGTGATCAGTGATTTACTACGATTGGTATTAATAAGATTGTGAAACCAAAGACCGGAAATCTTTTGGTGTTTTGCCGTGATAGGTTTTAAAGGCGGTACTAAAATGCGCCGCACTTTTAAATCCGGATTCATAAGCAATTTGAGTAATCGATTTGTTCGATGTTCTGAGCTGTGTGGCTGCGTGGGCGATTCGCTTT
>NZ_JBFRSN010001002.1:0-2152 GCF_041473595.1 Vibrio sp. 10N.222.46.A1 | reverse complement strand
GAAATCATTATCTAAACTATCCTTGTCATTCTTTTCTGTTATGACTTTACCACTGAAAAAGCTTCTTTAGCCACTGTTTTGGTTGACTTTCACAGCCCTTTTTAATGCTGCCACTTTTATCCCAGACCGGCAATTTGACTGTACCACCACAATCAAACTCTAACGCCCCTTCAGAAGTTCGAGTAAAGCTAGCGGTCGCAATTCCTGTTGGCCAAGGCAGTAATAGTTGTTCAGGCGTTCTTTGCTTCAGATAATCGGCATAGACACGCAACGCACCGCTAGAACCGGTTAGTTTAGTCGGTTTATTATCATCTCGGCCTAACCAAATCGTCGTGACTTCACGACCATCAACACCAACAAACCAACTATCTCGACTGTCATTACTTGTGCCCGTTTTACCAGCTAACCCAGCCCATGCAAATTGACCTTGTAAGAAACGACCTGTACCTTCCGATACACCCCGCTTCATCGCATAGGTTGTTAACCAAGCTGCTTGCTGGTCAACGCTTTGCGATACACGAGGAATCGATTGATACAGAACCTCACCATCATTATCAATAACCGAACGAAGCGCAGACAAAGGCGCAATGCGACCAGAGTTGGTAATGGTTTGGTACATCTGAGCAACTTGGAACGGAGTCAGTGAGAACGAACCCAAAAACATCGACGGTACTGGGCGAATTTCGTTTTTATCGACACCCAGTTTTCCAATGGTATCTGAGACGCTATCAATGCCTAACTGCATCCCCAAGCGAACCGTTGGTACGTTGTAAGACTTAGAAAGCGCCACATACAAGGGTACATCGCCACGGAACTTACGATCGAAGTTTCTTGGGCTCCATACGCTACCCTTACTGCCTTTCAAGCTCAGTGGCGTGTCCTTCAATGTTGTCGCCAACGTATACTTCTGAGGTTGCTCTAATGCGGTTAAGTAGATGGCAGGCTTAACCAAAGAACCAATAGGGCGACTCGCGTTCAAAGCACGGTTAAAACCATCGTAACCGGTACGTTTACCGCCGACCATCGCTCGAATTTCACCAGTATTGCGATCCACGGCAATAGCTGCGGCTTCCAGTTTGTTACCTGCCGTTTTCGATAAATCAGGCACTTTACGAGCAATCGACTTTTCTAACTTGTCTTGGGAAACGGGATCCAGAGAGGTAAAGACTCGAATCCCTTTTTTCGCTTCAAATCGATCGCCTACATACTTCTTAAGCTCAATGTTTACTTGCTGGAAGTAAGCTGGCTGACGACTAGCAATACGTGGGTTGTCTTGAATATCCAAATCACGACTCGCCGCTTCTTCGTATTGTCGCGGAGTTAATATGTCTTGCTGCATCAATAAGCGAAGAACCAGATCGCGTCGAGTCTTAGCACGCTCAGGGTAACGAACCGGATTGTAATACGACGGTCCTTTCACCATACCCACCAGCAATGCTAGTTGATCGATGCGGAGCTCTTGAATAGGTTGACCGAAATACAAACGAGACGCTAAACCGAAGCCATGAATCGCTTGCCCACCATTTTGACCAAGGTAAACCTCGTTTAAGTAAGCCTCTAGAATACGGTCTTTGCTGTAACGATGGTCCAAGATAAGCGCAATGTAGGCTTCACGAACCTTACGCCACAATGTACGCTCACTGGACAGGAATAGGTTTTTTGCCAACTGTTGTGTCAGCGTGCTACCGCCCTGTACCGTTCGCCCAGCTTTGACGTTAACGACCATTGCACGAGCGATTGCTAATGGCGATACCCCATCGTGTTGATAGAAGCTTCGGTCTTCAGTTGCTAATAAGGCATCAACCATCACTTCTGGGAACTGATTACGTTTTAAGAACAGGCGTTGCTCATCGTTACTTTTTTCAAGCATACCCAACATTTTCGGCTCAACACGTAGATAGCCCATGTCGCCTTTCTTCTCTAGCGACTGTATACGAGTTAACTCGTTACCGTTGAAATGCAGCATTACATGACGATCCGCTTCCGGTCCATCGACAAACTCGAACGGACGACGAATCATTTCAATCTTGGTTGAAGAAGAAGAGTACTCACCTGGGTGACGAGGAGAATTCACTTTACGGTAATTCAGCACATCCAATTCATTTTTGACTTGTACCAAACTAACGGCAGTACCAGGAGACAGATCCAACAC
>NZ_JBFRSN010001001.1:0-1124 GCF_041473595.1 Vibrio sp. 10N.222.46.A1 | reverse complement strand
ACGTCAACGTGTTGCTATGGGACGAGCGATCGTTCGCGATCCACAACTTTTTCTGTTTGACGAACCTTTGTCTAACCTAGATGCCTCACTGCGTGCTCACATGAGATTAGAGATCAAAAAACTGCAACGCGAACTTGGCGTGACCAGTGTTTACGTGACTCATGACCAAGTCGAAGCCATGACACTGGCTGATAGAATCGTGGTGCTCAACAAAGGCCAGATAGAGCAAGTCGGGACGCCACGAGAGGTCTACCACCAGCCAGCCAGTACTTTTGTGGCGAGCTTCATTGGCAGCCCTGCAATGAATTTTTTACCAGCAACACTCGATGACGGATACCTTGAGATTGGTGATCAGCAAATGTACTTACCCGAGTACGCCCACGTAAAAAATACAGCTATCACACTTGGTATTCGTCCAGAGCACTCTGAAATTGGTTCAGAATTGATGATGAATACCTTGCCTCTTGAACTGCGTATCAGTGTGGTTGAGCCTTTGGGTCCAAATCAATTGGTTCATGGTCTGGTGAACGAGCAGCCCTTCATTGCAGTAACACCCGAAACGACACTGTGCCAAGCCGTCCCCCTAGGGCTAAGAATCGATAAATCCAACCTGCATATTTTTGACAATCATGGCAAACGCATTCACCCAAATAATTTCACATCACAGGAGCCACACGAAGATACGACAAGCTTAACGACGGCTCTCGCTTAATCGAGTACACTGATATTTAATGCGTTTTTACGGTGCGTCTTTAAGAAGGATTAATTATGTCGTCTATCATCGTAGGTCATAGAGGTGTAGCAGGTACTCACCCAGAAAATACCAAAGCAAGCATTGAACAAGCGGCGAAGCTCGGCTTGAAATGGATTGAAGTTGATATTCAGCCCACTCAGGATGACCAACTGGTCGTTTGTCACGATCACACGCTTGAGCGCTGCAGCGATGGCAAGGGTCGAGTTGATGAACACACCCTTGCTGAACTGCGTCAGCTCGATTTTGGCAGTTGGAAGTCTGAGCAGTTCGTTGGAGAAAAAATACTGACGTTGAAAGAGTTGCTCGCGCTTGTTGAGCAGTATGATCTTAGCGTCAACCTAGAGGTCAAAGTCGATAGCCGACATCAAGC
>NZ_JBFRSN010001000.1:0-260 GCF_041473595.1 Vibrio sp. 10N.222.46.A1 | reverse complement strand
GAACTAGACAACCAAGCCGACGACCACCGTGTACGTGTGCTAGTACCAACGCCATTCGTTTCTGAAACTGTGGTTGCAGATAACCAGTTCGGTTGTATTACTCGACCAACCAATGACCCTGCTATGGCGGTTTGGGAAGAAGAGAAGTGGAAAGAAGCGCCAGTTCCTGTGTATCAGTCAATGAACTTCGCAGCGCTAGAAAACGGCAAAGCGGGTATGGCGATTATGTCGAATGGCCTGCGTGAATTTGAAGTGATTGC
>NZ_JBFRSN010000999.1:0-2304 GCF_041473595.1 Vibrio sp. 10N.222.46.A1 | reverse complement strand
ATTGCACCAACTCGGCTTTATTGATGTATATGATTTATTACATATATAGCTTTATAGCTTTAACTTGGACTTTATAGCGTTGACTTGGTTTTATAGTACCGCTTTAGGAATAAACATGTCTTTCAATCGCTTAACCGAAGAGTAAGTACCAAACATCGGTTTGTTGTCTAGATGCCTTCTCAGCATATCGGCGGCAACGGTCTTAATCACGTTGCGTTGGTCTTCGCGTGAGTACTGACGATAAAACTCAAGCACCTGCCCCCACTCTCCTGCTTCAGTCGACAATGCGACGCTGAATGTGTTGCCTTCTAATTTACCAGTAACCAAAGCCAGTTCTGTACCGCACTTCTCTCTTGTAGCGCCAGCCAGTGCAAAGGTTGCGGCTAATGGATCACTCTTTTCAAGTTCGCTCTCTTTTGGCTCAGCCATGACCCATGAATGCCCAAAGCAATCTTCAACCTGCTCATTCAATTGCAGCCACGCTGATAGGGCGCCTTTGGTCGACACTTCAGATACAGATAACGTCTTCTTTTTTTCCGCCATGATGTGTCCAATATGGTCAATCATTGGCTCATCAACGCTCACGACATTACTCTCTAGCAGCTTGTAAACCATTTGCAGAAGCTTAACGCGAGTTTCTAAGTCTGCCTTAGGACCAAACAGTTTGACCTCAATAAAAGGCAGATAAGAGCGGTAGCCAAGTTCATAGCCTGCTGGAAGCTTAAGCTGGTCTAACACATCCGAGATACCCGATTCAGACAAACCAAACGTAAACAATCGACTGCATTCAGAGGCAACCACTTGAGGGTAGGTACGCGACAAGTCAGGAAGAATCTCAAACGTCACCATACGTTTGAATTCACTCGGTACACCAGGAGTGAAATAGAAAGTCGCATCGTTGATTTTCAGCTTGAAGCCGCAAGCCGTACCCACAGGATTATCAACAATCTCTGAACTCGCGGGTAATAAAGCTTGCTTAAGGTTACTGTCAGGCATCGGCATACCACGTCCAGAGAACATCTCTTCCATACGAGTCAGCCACTCAGGGAACATGACAAGCTTTTGATCTGAGGCCGCAGCCGCAGCCGCCGCACTCATATCATCAGTTGTCGGCCCCAAACCACCATTGACGATAACCACATCATAGTTGAAGCTCAGCATCAGCAGTTCTTCGATCAGAGCGTTCATTTGATCGCCCACAGTTGAACGCTTTGCCAAAGCAAAGCCGTGCTGATAAAACTCAGCAGACATCCAAGCTGCGTTTGTGTCGACAATGTCCCCATGAAGAACTTCTTCACCAGTGCTTAACATTGCGATTTTCGTCATATTTATATCCCTTGTGGCCATTAAAAGACACGGCATTATTTACAAACTAGTCTAAGGTTGAGTTTGAGTCATTCACCTTTTCACAAATATTACTAATGCTTAATCTAAGGTTTTCTTAGGAAAAGCAATAAATTATTAGTTCCCTAAACTAAGCATTTAATAGATAATTGTGACTCGGATCAATTATTAACTTCTCATGGAGACCCTTGTGGCCAAATCACCGTTACTAACGAAGGTTACTGCTGCATTTACAATGCTAATGTCAGTTAACTCGGTTGCAAGCCAATACGACTTCGACCAACCAATCAACCTTTCTTATTCGGATGAATGCGCTCAAGATTACTGTGTTAATGAAAGCTTGTACACCTATAAGCCTAGTAACAATTATGCGCTAAGCGAAACAAGCGACCAATATGATTTAACGATCGAAAAACAACCACTCTACCTTACCGTTAGCGATGGCAAAGATTGGGATTACCTCATGGGCCAAACTTATACCATTCTTGGTTTAAGTGTCGCAACCGTTGGCCTCATGACGCTTTTACCGGAAAGCATCACTAAGTGGGATGATGACCAGCGTGATATCAGTGCACTAGGTAAAAAATGGAAAGATAACGTTTCTGAAGGCCCTGTATGGGACCGTGATGAGCACTTCCTAAACTACGTAATGCATCCGTATTTCGGCGGTGTTTACTACACCGCAGCTCGACATGCTGGTTATGACGAGTTTGAGTCTTTCTTATACTCTTGGACAATGTCGACATTTTTCTGGGAATACGGCGTAGAAGCGTTTGCTGAAGTACCTTCATGGCAAGATATCTTTATTACACCATTCTTTGGGGCTGTTGTCGGTGAAATGATGCTAGAAGCAGAGCAAGACATTGTTGCTTCAGGTGGCGAAGTGATGGGCTCTCAAACCATGGGTGATGTTTCATTATTCTTCCTCAACCCTGTTGGCCATATCCACTACTGGGTAAG
>NZ_JBFRSN010000998.1:0-240 GCF_041473595.1 Vibrio sp. 10N.222.46.A1 | reverse complement strand
ATAATTATCAATACAGGGTTAACCAGAAGTGGAGCATGGATGGATATCAATCATATTAAAGAGAAGAATATCAGAAGTTGCGAATGCCGCTGTGGAGCCGTCAATTTAGTCTGCAGAGGCGAGCCTCAACGCACCTCCGTATGCCATTGTTATGAATGTCAGAAGCGCACCGGAAGTGTGTTCGGGGTTCAGGCTCGATTTCCCATAGAACAAGTGACACTCAACGGAGAGGTCACTTCC